>JANOWX010000832.1:0-4557 GCA_031418175.1 Acidobacteriota bacterium
CCCTCCCTTACGTTCGGGATACTGACACGCTGCCACAGCCGTCTGCCGCTGCTTTCATCAATCCATTTCGGATGCTAAGATGCGCGCTCATATTAGCACACACAATCATCATTGCAGGGGCTGAACCAGAAGACATGGCACAAACCAAACCCAACGGCGGCGCGCTCAAAACCGAGGCGAAGGGCGCGATCGTCGAAAAATATCTCATCAAGCAAGAGCCTTACTACCTCAACATCAAAGACGAAGCGACGATCTTCGAGACGGCGTTTCAATCCAAGCTGCCCGTGATGTTGAAAGGCCCGACCGGTTGCGGCAAGACGCGCTTTGTCGAAGCGATGGCCTACCGCCTGGGCCGCCCGCTGATCACCGTCGCCTGTCACGAAGACCTCTCGGCCACCGATCTGGTGGGCCGCTTCCTGATCGAAGCCGAAGAGACCGTCTGGCACGACGGCCCGCTCTCGACCGCCGTCAAACACGGCGCGATCTGCTATCTGGATGAAGTCGTCGAAGCGCGCAAAGACACCATCGTGCTGATCCATCCGCTGACCGACGACCGCCGCGTGCTGCCCGTCGAAAAGCTGGGCCAACTCTTGCAAGCGCCCGAAGAATTCATGCTCGTCACTTCGTACAACCCCGGCTATCAGAGCGTGCTGAAAGACCTGAAACAATCCACGCGCCAGCGCTTCCTTTCGATTGAATTCGATTACCCGACCGCCGACAAGGAAACCGAGATCGTCGCCCACGAAGGCGGCGTCAACGAAGCCACCGCGCGCGACCTGGTCAAGATCGGCGAAAAGGTGCGCAACCTCAAAGGCCACGGCCTGGAAGAAGGCGTTTCGACGCGCCTGCTGGTTTACGCCGCGCAATTGATCGCCAAAGGCATTGACCCGGTGACGGCGTGCGACGTGGCGATTGCCAGCCCGATTACGGATGATGCTGAATTGCAGCGCGGGATTCGGGAAATTGTGACGACGGTGATCTAGCTTTCGGTAGTCGGTAGTCGGTAGTCGGTAGTCAGAAGCGAGCTACTCGGTAAGCTCGTGCTTTCTACCGACTACTGACTACCGACTACCGACTACTTTTTTATGTCTGAAGAACGTAAAAGTTTGACGGGTTCGTTGCTGAAAGGCCTGACTGGCAAAGCGGTCGAAGGGCTGGCCCGCAGTGTCGGCCTCAATCCGCACGATCGCGGCTGGGTGACGGTGGACATCGGCGCGTCGCTGATGAGCGTCTCGCCCAAGGTCGCGCTGGATTTTTTCAAGGCGGCCAAAGAGGTTTCGACGCTGCTCGAAAACGGCGACCTGCGCGCCTGGGCCGAATTGGGCAAACGCATCGCGCTGAACAACTCCGAAGAAGCCGGCGATTTCTTCCGCGATTCGGCCACGACGCTGGGGGCGCTGCCGCCGCAATTGCGCGCGCAACTGGTCGCGCTCTGTTCTAAACAGATCGTGTTGTCGCCGCAAGCCGCACTGACGACCTTTCGCACCGCGCCGCGCACGGCGGTGCAACTGGGTGATGAAGCTTCGGCCGTGCGCCTCTTCGGCATCGCCGTCGAAGTCGCGCACCGCTCCGTCAAACACAGCACCGAAGTCCTGACCGCCGCGCCCACAGCGTTGGCCGCGCTGCGCAAGTTGGAAACGCCAGACGCTGAGGTTTCGCCGACACAGGCGGTGTTGAATCTGGCTGAAAGTTTTGCCCAGCGCACCGGCGCAACCGCCGCCGAATTTCTGACCGCGATTGGCGAGGGGTTGAATTTCATCACGCGGCCAGAGGACGTGATCGAACTCTGCCAGCAGACCGCTGTCTTTCTGGAACGCGGCGGCGCGACGGCGCTGCAATACTTCCGCTCGGCGCGGTCGGTGATCGAATTGGGCGGCGCGGAAGCCTTCGACAAATGGAACCGCGTCACGCGCAAGGTTGCCGCCGAGGGCAACGCCATCGTTTACGACTTCCTGAAACTCACGCCCAAAGTCCTCTCGACCCTCTCGATCACACAGCGCAAACGTATCACCGAACGCATCGGCGCCGTGCTCGATATTGTCGAAGAGTTGGCCGACGCGAATGTTTACGTCGCGCTCGAATGTTTCAAATCCTCGCCGCGCGCGCTCTCAGCCGCGACGATGGAGCAGTTTCAAAGCTGGGCGCGCGAGGGCGCTGAGTTGCACAAACAGGATCGCCGCCGCGCCCAGGCCTATTACGCGCTCGAATCCAAAAGCAGCCAGGACAGCTTGCGCGGCGCGCACGACGGCGTGGCGCTCGAATCCATCTCCCACCTGCTGCGCCTTTATGTCGAAGGTCTGACCGGGCGCGAAATGATGATCGCGCCGCTCGGCCAAATCCCCGAAGAAGCACGCATCAACGACGGCCAGACGATTCAACTGCCCTCGGTTATCGCCGAGTTCGGTTCGCCCGAATCCGATTTCAAGCTGTACAAAGCACTCGCCGCGCACGCCGCCGGCCAGGTCGAATTCGGCACGCGCGACAGCGGCACCACTGACCTGCGCGCCGCGTTGCATTCGATTGACCTACACTTTGAAGACGTTTTCCAAAAGCAGTTGGCCAGGGCCGAAATCGCCGAACTCAAAGCCGATCCCGAATTCGTCCAGTATTCCAATTCAGAACATCTGGGCAGCGAGCACCTGCGCGCGCTCACGCGTCCGCCCTTGCGCGAAGAGCAAGTCGAAAACGCCGATTACAAAACCGTCCTCTCGCGCTTTCCCAACTCGTTGCTCGCGGCGCGCATCTTCACCACGCTCGAAAACGGGCGCATTGACTGGCGCTTGCGCACGGCCTATCGCGGCATCCGGCGCGATCTCGATTTTGTCCAGCAACATCTGGTCGAACGCCGCCCGCCCATCGCTGAACTGACCATCGAGCAAACGCTGTACGAACTACTGTTCCAAATTACGCTGTGCGGCGGCGTGATTGACGACACCGCGCGCCGCGCCTATGCCCAAATCATCCTCGAAATCGAAGCCATCGTGGCCGAATACCTGCGGGGCGCTGACGCCTCAGTCGCCGACACGCTGCTCGCCACCAAACGCGTTTACGAACTGATCGGCCAGGCCCGCAATCAGCAAGAAGCGCAAAAGGACGCCGAGGCTGACGAAGAAGAAAAGGACGACGACGAGGACGACAGCGATGGCGACAGCAAAGACCAGCAACAGACCCCGGCGCAGCAACAACAACGCGCGCCCGAAGTTTTCAACCAATGGTCGCAAGTGGTAGAAGACGTCATGCCCAGCGATTCTGAACTGCTCAACGAACTGATGAACGCCGAATCGAGCGAGCAGGATTTGCAGGAGGGCGACGAAGTTTTCTTTTACGACGAATGGGACAGGGAACTGGGCGACCACCGCGCCAAATGGTGCCGCGTCATCCAGCGCGAAAACCGCAAAGGCCACCGCGAGTTTGTCGAACAGGTGCGCGCCCGCTACTCCGGCGTCATTTCTTCGATCCGCCACCAATTCCAGATGCTCAAGCCCGAATCCTTGCGCAAGATCAAAGGCGAACTCGACGGCGAGGACTACGATTTGCAGGCGCTGATTGATCATTACATTGACCGCAAAACGACGGGCCGCCCCAGTGACCGCCTCTACATCCGCCGCGTCCGCCGCGAACGTGATGTCGCCGTGTCTTTTCTTTTAGACATGTCTTCGTCCACCGCGCGCACGATCTCGCGCCATCCGAATCAGCCTTACACGCGGCCCGGCCAAAAGATCATAGACATCGAAAAGCAAGGCCTCGTCCTGATGAGCGAAGCCCTCGAAGCTGTCGGTGACGCCTATGCGATCTCCGGCTTCACAAGCGAAGGCCGCCGCAACGTGAAGTACTTTGTGGTAAAAAGATTCGGCGAACGCTACACCGAAATCGTCGAACGCCGCATCGGCGGCATCACCTACCACAACAACACACGCCTGGGCGCGGCCATCCGCCACGCCGCCGCCGAACTCGAACGCCAGGACGCGCGGACAAAGTTGCTGATCGTGTTGTCAGACGGCCGGCCTTATGACCACGATTACGGCGATTCCCGCTACGCGCGCGAAGACACCAAGATGGCCCTGCGCCAGACCAAAATGCTCGGCATTACGCCGTTCTGCATCACGATTGACCGTGAATCGGAAGCCGAGTTGAAGGATTTGTACGGCGAAGTGGGCTACACGATCATTGACGACGTGATGAGTTTGCCGGAGCGGTTGCCGGGGATTTACCGGCGGTTGACGACGTAGCGAACTTGTGAGACTTTGCCCCTCTGCTGACCTTACATTCTAGTGGTGAGCCAATTCTTCAGAGGTCAACACTACAAACAGTGCGGGCATTTCTATTAACCAAGGAGATGCCGAGATGAGTGACAATTCAAAGATTGAATGGACTGACGCGACTTGGAATCCAGTGCGCGGATGCACCAAGTAAGGCGCTCCCCATTGTCCAGACAAAAAAACAATTAAATTAAGGTGGTCAACCGCTGCCCTGATTTATGCCTTTGCTTGATACACCGCCGCTGGGGTTTTGTAGCCCAGCGATTGATGAATCCGTGCGTGGTTGTAAAACTTGAAA
>JANOWX010000833.1:0-2820 GCA_031418175.1 Acidobacteriota bacterium
GAAGACGTGGCGATCCAGGCCATTCACGCCGCGCACCGCTTGCGCCAAACGCCGCCCGTTGATTTCGGCGAGCAGGTCGGCCTCGAGGTGTCACCCAGTTTGCTCAACCCGCAACGCGGCGGACGTTATCAGCGTCCGCCCGCGCCTCCGACCAACGATTGGTGGCGCCGCATCCAGATTTCCGGCGGCAGTAAACAGAGCGCCAACGCGGCCAGCAAAGGCGGCTTCCCCGATTTGTTGCGGCATCTCAGCGCCAATCCCGATTTGCGCGCCACGCAGCGCGAGTTGCTCGAAAAACTGATTGGCGAGGCCGCGCGCGTGCCCGCCCAGCGCGCCTATCTGACCGAACTCATCAGTCACCTGCTCGGCTTGGAACAAGCAGGGCAGGGCGGTGAGGACGACAGCCTCGAATTCACCGTGCTGACCGACCGCGCGCGCGCCGAAGGCATGATGCAGGCCACGCAACGGCTCTGGGTGGATCAACTCGTGCGCGATTCCATTTCCAAACCGGTTTACAACGAAAGCCTGGCGGCCACGCTGTTTGAATTGCTGATTCCGAACGAACTGAAGAATCAGCCTGAGCACGTCCTGCTCGTGCTGGATCGCGCGGCGGCGCAATACCCCTGGGAATTGCTGGCCGAACGTTCGCAACCCAAGAAGCCTGTCGTCACGCAAATCGGCATGCTACGCCAATTCAAGGCGCTGGATTACCGGTCGAACCCGACCCGCGCGCGGCAACGCAATGCGCTGGTCGTCGGCGACACCGCCAATCACGGCTTGCCCGAACTCTTTGGCGCGCAAGACGAAGGCCGTTGTGTGGCCGCCGCGCTCAGGCCCGCGCAGTACGAAGTCACCGAATTGATCAAACCGCCCGGGTTGAAAGTCATCACCGAACTCTTTGCCCGCGAATACCAGGTCATGCACATCGCCGCGCACGGCATGTTCGATCTGGGCGAAAGCAAACGGCAGGGGCTGGTGCTCGGCCCCGGCCAATACCTGACCACGACCGAGATCGTGAATCTGCGCGCGGTGCCCGATCTGGTCTTCATCAATTGCTGCCACCTGGGCAAGCTCGACACGCAAGCGCAAAGCGACGAACGGCGGCTCAACACCGAATACCCGCACCGCCTGGCCGCGAGCATTGCCGAAGAACTCATCAAGATCGGCGTCAAAGCCGTCGTCGCCGCCGGTTGGGCCGTGGACGACGGCGCGGCGTTGACCTTTGCCGACGAGTTCTATCGCGGCCTGCTCAGCGGCACACGCCTGGGCGACGCCGTGCTGCACGCGCGCCAAAAGACCTATCAATTGCACAGCCAAACCAACACCTGGGGCGCTTATCAATGCTACGGCAATCCGGGCTTTACGCTTGAAACCTGGCGCAGCCGCGACGGTGGCGGCGGGCCGCGCTTCTATTCGCGCCGCGAGTTCCGCGATGAATTCAAGAGCATCGCCGAACAGCCCGACGCGACCGACCCGCTCAACAATCGCCGCTGGATCGAAGCCTTGCAGCGCGTGGACAAGTTGCTGCCGGACGATTTGCGCGACGGCGAAATGCTGACCGATGTCGGCGAAGCCTGGCGCGTACTGGGCGACTTTGACAATGCCATCGAGGTCTATGAAAAAGCCGTCAAACAGGCTGATGCGCGCGCCTCGCTGCGCGTCATTCAACGGCTCGCCAACCTGCAAAGCCGCCTCATTGACCGCGAATGGCGCAAAGCCGAAACCGCCGGCACGCCCTGGGACGCCGCCCGCACGCGGCAGGAAAACAAGCGCCTCGAAAAAGTGATCGCCTGGCTGAATTGGCTGAATGCGGAATTCGATCCAACCATCGAACGCCTCTCGCTGCTGGGCCGCGCCCACAAGAGCCTGGCCTTGCTGGCGACAGACCCGCAAGAATCCAAGGCAAAATTGCAACAGGCTTGTGATTTATATGGTGAGGCCAGCACGCTCAGTCTGGCCGAAAAACAGGAGCGCGATACTTACGCCACCCCCAATTGGATTGCCTGCCGCGTTTTGCTGGGAGATGAAACTCCCCCCGCGCCGGCCCGCAAGCCAGCCCGCAAGCCGGCCCGCACCCGCAAGTCCGAAGCCGCCCCGGTGCCGGCGGAATTGTTGGGATTGTTGGATGAGTATCTGGCCACAGCACGCAAAGCGCTCGCGGCCAAAGAAGACTTTTGGGCCCGCGTGGCCATTCCCGATGCGCTCGTCTTGCGCCACCTTTACCTGGGCAAGTTGCCTGACCAAAAAGAACAGATCATTGCCGAATATCAAGCCGCCTTCGGCACCGGCGCAACACCCAGCGAAGTGGATTCGGCGCTGACCCAACTCGATTTCCTGCGCGTGATGCTGGCCCGGCAAAAGGCGCAGGCCGAAGCAGTGAAAGCCTTGCGCGAAATCAAAGACCGGTTGCTGGCTGAAGTGCAAACCGCGCAGGGCTGAAATGGTTGGCTGAAATGAAGGCCCTGACAAATTAACCACGGGGAGCACAGGGAAAGCCGTTTGATTTTTCCCCGTGTGCCCCTTGCCCCCGTGGTTTGGCAAAGTTGTTTTCAAGCCATTTTTACAGCGGTTTGCAGATGAGTGCGACCTTCAGAAATTGTGGGACAAGATGGCATCTTGTCCTTGCCCAGACGGGACAAGATGCCATCTTGTCCCACGGGTCGCACGCATCTGAAAACCGCTCTATGAAACCCATCATTCGCCTCTTCATCTTGCTGCTCTCGCTGTTCACTATTACCTCGGCCGTGTGCGCGCAAGCCGGCCCGCGTCCACAGAATTTCATTGTGATTCTTTGCGACGATCTGGGCTACGGCGATTTGG
>JANOWX010000834.1:0-7812 GCA_031418175.1 Acidobacteriota bacterium
CCACTGAGTCGCTCCAGCCGGGCTGGTGGTCTTTACCCATTCATGGGCAAACAGATTGGTGAGGTATTCCGAAGTCCAGGCAGTTGGTTTGGAAGTCCATGCGCCTTCCAGGCCGCTCGTGACCGTGTCGCCCGCATTGCCCTTGCCGCACTTGTTATTCCAGCCGAAGCCCTGATGCTCAACACTCTCGGCGGAGGGTTCGGGGCCAGTACATTTGCCCGGATTGTGAGCGCCGTGCGCTTTGCCGAAGGTGTGGCCACCGGCAATGAGCGCAACCGTTTCTTCGTCGTTCATCGCCATGCGACCAAAGGTTTCGCGGATGTCCTTCGCCGCTGCCAGCGGATCAGGGTTGCCGTTCGGGCCCTCAGGGTTCACATAGATCAATCCCATCTGCACTGCCGCCAGCGGATTGGCGAGTTTGCGGTCTCCGCTGTAACGCTCATCGGCCAGCCACTTTTTCTCAGGCCCCCAGAAGACCGGGTCTGGTGCCCAATCGTCTGCGCGTCCGCCAGCAAAACCGTAGGTTTTGAAGCCCATTGATTCCAGCGAGACATTTCCGGTCAAGACCATCAGGTCAGCCCAGGAAAGTTTCTGACCGTATTTCTGCTTGACCGGCCAGAGCAGTCGTCGCGCCTTGTCGAGGTTCCCGTTGTCGGGCCAACTGTTGAGCGGCTCGAAACGCTGTTGGCCGCCGCCTGCGCCGCCGCGCCCGTCAGCCACACGATAGGTTCCGGCGCTGTGCCAGGCCATCCGAATGAAGAAAGGGCCGTAGTTTCCGTAATCAGCCGGCCACCAGGGCTGAGACGTCGTCAGGACTTTCTTGATGTCCTGCTTGACGGCATTGAGATCAAGTTTGGCAAATTCCTTGGCGTAATCGAACTTTTCTCCCATCGGGTTTGACTGGGCTTCGTTCTGCCGCAGTGGCGAGAGGTCGAGTTGGTCAGGCCACCAGGACTGGTTACTTTGAGCATTAACTTCATGCGTTGACACCAACGCTAGTGCAACGACCGCGACAGCGGCGAGCAACGTCATCAGATTCTTGTTCATTGACTTCTCCTTGAACGAACGGAAGGCTCGTTCAGCTTTAAGTGTAATGGGCGGTACCGCAATCTTGCTTAGGGGGCCTTTAGCAAACAGGCGTTGTGGCGCGGCGGTGGCAGGCAGCTTCATATCCCCCACAGAATGAAGCCGCACACCACGCCGCGCCTACGGCGAAAACTGTCGCGCGGGACAGCTTCGCAAGTCGGGAGCCCGGTGGAAAGCGTCGTTAACTGTTCAAACATGATTCTCGTGATTCCAGCCCTTACGATTTCTTGATGGAAATTACGGATTGCTGCCTGCCATAACACGCGAGCGGTTGCTTTATTCCACGCCAGGCGAAAAAATCCGGGCGACGGGGAATAATTCCGCAGCCGCGGTGTTATTCCACACAGCAACAATGACCCAGCACAACAACCAAGCTGTCGGCGGCAACTTCGGTACCACGTTTGGTGAGGTGGCGTTGGCGCACCTGGATGCGCTCTACGGCTTTGCCATGGTGCTGACGCACAACCGCACCGAAGCCGAAGACCTGGTGCAGGAGACCTATCTGCGCGCCACGCAGGCCTTCGGGCGGTTGTTGCCGGATAGCAATTTGAAAAGCTGGCTCTTTGCGATCATGCGCAACATCTGGCTCAACCAGGTGCGCCACGCCAAACTGGCGGGCCGCGTGGTCGAGCTGGACGCCGAGACCGCAGAGCATTGGCAATGGCCGGCGCACAGCCAGCACGATCCGCATTTCGCGCTGTTGCAAAAGCTGCAACGCGAACACATCCGCGCGGCGATTGAACAGTTGCCGGTGCAATACCGCGAGGTGATTGTGCTGCGTGCTTTCGAGGGCTTCAGTTATCAGCAGATCGCGACGATCCTGGCATGCCCGGCCGGCACGGTGATGTCGCGGCTGGGCCGTGCGCGCGAACAGTTGCGCGCGTTGCTCAGCGAATGGCGCGCGGGCGCAACGACGATGCCGTAGTTCGACAAGCTGCCAGCTTGTCGAGGCGTGGCCGTGATGCCAAGGGTTCGCAGTGAAGCTTCGACACGCTGGCAGCTTGTCGAAACTACCAAGCGTTTGGCAGTGAAATGCAAATGATGAAGCAGTGTGAAAACATCCGCGTCCGGTTGGCCTTGTACCTGGACGATGAATTGCACAACGGCGAGCGCGACGATTTCGCGGCGCACCTGTTGGGCTGCGCCGCGTGCCGCCAGTTGTGCGAAGCGGAGCGCGCCGAATTGACGGCCCTGCGCGCCGCCCATCCGCTTTACGCCACGCCGCCGGAATTGCGCGCCCGCGTGGCCGAATTGCTCAACGCCGCGCCCGCGCCCTTCGTCGCGCCGCCGCCGTTGCGCCAACGCATTCAACAGATTTTGCAGCCCGCCGAACGGCCTATTTTCACTTGGCGTCCGGCGCGCGCGTGGGCCTTGGCAGCAACGCTGCTGGTTGTCGCGTTCGCCGGATTCTGGCTGTGGACGGCGCGGCGCACTGGCCCGCCTGCGCCTTCCGAATTCGCGCGGATGGCTGTGGATACGCACGTGCGCCGGGTGCGCGGCCAGTTGCCGTTGGAAATCGCCAGCGCCTCACCCGCCGAAATCTCCAACTGGTTCGCGGGCAAGGTCTCGTTCAGTTTGAAGCTGCCCAACTATCAGGAAGCTTCGGGCCAGGTGCGCCTCTACAATTTGGAAGGCGCGCGGCTGGTCGGCTTCCGCAACGATTACGCCGCGCTGGTGGCCTACGACATGGACAAGCACCCGATCACGCTGGTCGTCACCGCCAACGGCGTCGCCATGCCGGCGGGTGGCGAACAGGTCGTCTCCAAAGGGTTGCGCTTCCATTACGACACGCTAAATGGGTGGAAGGTCATCACCTGGGCAGATCGCGGCTTGACCTACGCGCTGGTGTCGGATTTGGCCGGACGCGGCCAGCAATCGTGCATCGTTTGCCACGAAGGCACGCAAGACCGCGAAATTATCGAGGGATTGAAACCGGGGCGGACGCAACTCTGAGCCGCTCTTTTGCCCGTTCCCTGAACACGTTATGCTGCAGTTGGAGGAAATGTTTATGACCGGACAAACCATTCAAGCGGATCAAACCACCACGGAACTGTTGCGCGGCTGGCTGGCGCAAGCGGCAGGCGCGCCGTTTCGCGTGCTGTTGAGCGACGGCGAAGCCGTCTCGGTGCGCTTGCAAGAGATTGACCCGGATACCCAGATCGAAACGGCGCGGCTGAGACAAATGATTCTCGACGGCATCAATAGCGGCGAGCCTCAAGAGATGACAGAGGAAAGCTGGCGGGAAATAGAGGCGGAGGTCGTCAGACGCGCCGAAGCACGCAGAAAGGC
Organism: Acidobacteriota bacterium; assembly: GCA_031418175.1. Lineage (GTDB taxonomy): Bacteria > Acidobacteriota > Blastocatellia > RBC074 > RBC074 > JACPYM01. The sequence goes on from JANOWX010000834.1 coordinate 3,376, forward strand.
GGCCATCAAGTGAAATTCATCGTGCGCCCGTTGGCACGCTTCGATCTGCTTGAAGAGGCCGATTTCATCGAAACAGCTTACGGCCTCGACCGGGTCAGAGCTTTTCTCTTTGCCGCCAACGAGACGTTTACCAAACTTGCGCAAATGCCGCTGATGGGCAGTCCCCGTCCCCAAATGGCGCCACAGTTGCCAGCCCTACGGCAATGGCGCATCAAGGGGTTTGAAGATTATCTGATCTTCTACGTGCCGCTGCCGAATGGCGTGGAGGTTGTCCGGGTGCTGCACACCCGTCAAAACATCCAAGCCATCCTGCACGACGAAGAATGGCAAATGTAGCCCGCTCCCGTCCCAGCTTGACAGCCGCCCGCCCATTCTGGCTTTAATCCGTCCAGCAATTCGCACTTCCAATTTGCAAGCGGCACAGACTCCCCAATGGCGATCAGCAGAGGCGCACGCCTCGGACATTATGAAATCACGGCTGCCCTCGGCGCGGGCGGGATGGGCGAGATTTATCTGGCGCAAGATACGCGGCTCGGGCGGCAAGTGGCGCTCAAAATTCTGCCGCCGCAATTCACTTCGGACGCCGACCGCCTGCGCCGTTTTGTGCGCGAGGCCAAGGCCGCGAGCGCGCTCAATCACCCCAACATCATCACGATTTATGAAGTCGGCGAAGCTGACGCCGTGCATTTCATTGCCACCGAATTCATCGAGGGCGAAACGTTGCGGCAACGCATGGCCAGGACGCGTTTGAGCGTGGCCGATGCCGTCAATCTGGCGCAACAGATCGTCAGCGCGCTGGCCGCCGCGCACGAAGCAGGCATCGTCCACCGCGACATCAAGCCTGAAAACGTAATGATCCGGCGCGACGGCTACGTCAAGGTCGTGGATTTCGGCCTGGCGAAACTGGTCGAGCGCCAGCGGCCGCCCTCAGATCCCGAAGCGCCGACGCTGGCGCTCAGAACCGATCCGGGCAAGGTCATGGGCACGGTCAGTTACATGTCGCCCGAACAGGCGCGCGGCTTGGAAGTGGACGCGCGCAGCGATCTGTTCAGCCTGGGCGTAGTGCTTTATGAAATGATCGGTGGCCGCCTGCCCTTCACCGGACAGACGCCGTCTGACGTGCTGGCCGCCGTGTTGCACTTCGATCCGCCGCCGTTGGAATTGCGCAGCGGCAATCCACCCACTGAAATCAATTGGATTATCACCAAGCTGCTCACCAAAGACCGCGAGGAACGCTATCAAACCAGCAAGGGTCTGTTCAGCGATTTGAAGCGTTTGAAACAGCGCTTGGAATTTGAGGTCGAGTTGAGCCGCGCCGCCCAGGCCGCCGCCGGCAATGACCGCACCGAAAGTTTGACCAACGCGCCCGCCGCGGAATCGGGCAGCAGCCAAACCGTCGCGCCGCCGTTGCCGCACGATCCGTTCCGCACCGACACCAACCTGCCCACACTCAGCAACACCTCGAGCGCCGAATACATACTGATGGAAATCAAACGGCGGCGGCGCGGGTTGTTGGCGATCCTGTTGATTGTGCTGGCGGGCTTGGCCGCGCTGGGCTGGTGGGCGTGGCGCGAAAAGCCGCTGGAGGCGCTGGCCGTGCTGCCCTTCATCAACGCGACGAACGATCCGGACATTGAAACGCTGGGCGACAACCTGACCATTCGGTTGATCAACCAGCTAAGGCAATTGCCGAACCTGACGGTGAAATCATTCAACGCCGTCAGCGCCCACCGCAGCGCGGCCCCTGACATCAAACGCCTCGGCACCGAACTGGACGCGCAGATCATCCTGGTCGGACACATCGCCAAACGCAGCAACGGATATGCCATCAATATCGAATTGATTCGCGTGCGCGACAACACTTCGCTCTGGGTCGAGCAGTATCAGCACCAATTTGCCGAGCTGCAATTGGTCGAACAGGAAATCACGCGCGATGTGGCCGACAAGTTACGCGTGGCGCTGGCAACCGGGCGCGCCCACGATCAACAGCATCTGGATGCGCAGCAGCTTTCGCAAAAGGCGCGTTATTATTGGAACCAACGCACGACCGAGGGCTTGCATAAGGCGCTCGACCTGTTTCAACAGGCGCTGACGCTCGATCCCGATTACGCCCAGGCAGAGGCCGGCGTGGCTGATTGTTACAACCTGCTGGCGAGCTACAACGCGCTGCCGCCGCAACAAGCTTTCCCCAAAGCCAAAGCCGCCGCCCAGCGCGCGCTGGAACTCGACAATTCGCTGGCCGAAGCGCACGCCGCCTTGGGCATGGCGGCCTACCTTTACGATTGGGATTGGCTGCGGGCCGAGCAGGAATTCAAACGCGCGCTGGCGCTCGATCCGGATTACGCTTCGGCGCATCAGTGGTACGCCACATTGCTGGTCATGCTGGGCCGCAATGAGGAAGCCGTCGCCGAAGCCCTCCGCGCACAGGAACTCGATCCGTTGTTGCTGATCATCAACGCGCATCCGGGCCGCACGCTCTATTTCACCGGGCAATACGACGAAGCTGTCACGCAATTGCAAAAGACGCTGGCGCGCGATCCCAACTTCTTCGGCGCGCGCCGCTATCTTGGACAGGTGTATGCCGAACAAGGCAAGTATGCGCAGGCCATTGCCGAGTTGAGCCAATCGGTCACGCTTTCGGGCGGCAGCGCGCTGGTCAAAGCCGAGTTGGCCCACGTTTACGCCGTCGCGGGCAAGCAAGCCGAAGCGCGCCAGCTTGTCGCTGAATTGTCGGCCTTGACCGGGCCCAAGGCCATTTCGCCCTATAACCTGGCCGTCATTTATGCGGGTTTGGGTGAAAAGGATCAGGCCTTTGCGCTGCTGCAAAAAGCCTATGACGAACGCGCCGACCGGCTGGCCTATCTCGGCGTTGACCCGCGCTTGAAACCGTTGCGCAACGATCCGCGCTTTGCCCAGATGTTGCGGCGGATTGGACTGTAGCCGCCAAGTCGTGACGAATTGATTCGTCACGACTTGGCGTTGAGCGAATAAATTCGCCACTACAAGGGGCCGCCACTTTCAACTCCCTAAAAACACCAAGGGCGGCTGTTCTCCCCACAAGAACCGCCACCCTCGTTGAGATAGCCAGCGTGCAATTGCACAACTGACTACTATTCTTGATTTCTGCGCCGTGCAACTCGACCGTCCCTTGTCGCGCGCCCGGCAATCACGAACAACGTGAAGATACAGCCTTGCCACCTTGTTGCCTATACGTATTGTTACGTGATTTTCGTAGCCGCTGTCAGTACCGGTTTATTTTCTGACGGTCGGGTATTGAATTCCCAACTGCTCAAGGTACGTCTTGTATTTCGCCGGGTCGTAATAGAACTTCTTCAACTCCGGCGCGAACTTCTCCATCTTCTCTTTGTTCAGATCGAGCGCGGGTTGATCGGTCGGATTGAAAAACGACTGATACTTGATCTCTTTGGTCTGGACGTTGTTGAAATAATCCCACGCCTGTTTGACCAATTCCGGCTGCGTCAGAAAATCGAGCGCCGTCAACGCCTGCACCTTGGCACCCGCCGTCGAACCCTTGTGCGCAATCGGCGTGGCCATCGCAATCGCGTTCTCCCAACTGTGGCCGGGCAGGTTCGGGATGTTGGCTGGGAAGCGCATGTAGACTGTCGGCACATTCCACGAAATGTCGCCAATGTCGTCTGATCCCCCACCGGTCAATTGCGCCACGTCTTTCGCCGGTTCGAGTGGTTTGACCTTCTCCTTCAAGCCTTCGACCTTTGCGCCGATCTCCTTTTGCAAAGCTTTCGCCAGCGTTTGATCGGCTTCGCTCCACACGGGCATGCCAACGGTTTGAATGTTTTTGGCCTGCACCTCGGCTACGACTTTATTGAAATGATTTGGCCAGGCCGAACCGACGACGCGTTGCGTCACGGTCGTGTCAGTCATAATGGTCGCCGCCTGCGCCATCTTGTTGCCCAGGTCGTACAGTTCCTTGATTTTTGGATAATCCAGTTCACGGAAGTAATACCAGACGCTCGCTTCAGAGGGCACGACGTTGGGCTGGTCGCCGCCATTGACGACGACGTAATGCGACCGCTGCTGCAAGCGCAGATGCTCGCGCCGGAAATTCCAGCCGATGTTCATCAACTCAACCGCATCCAGCGCGCTGCGCCCAGACCACGGTGCACCAGCCGCGTGAGCAGCTTTGCCGTGAAACGAATACTGTACCGAAACCAGTCCGCTGTTGCGTTCCGTCTGGCCCCAATTGACCGCGAAATCGCTGTCAACGTGCGAACCGAGCACGATGTCTACGTCTTTGAAAAGACCCGCGCGGACTAAGAAAGCTTTTGCTCCAACCAACTCTTCGGCCACGCCGGGCAGGATTTTGAGCGTGCCGCTGAGCTTGTTTTTCTCCATCAACTGTTTCAGCACGAGCGTGGCGGTGATGTTCACGGCCATGCCCGAATTGTGCCCTTCGCC
>JANOWX010000835.1:0-2213 GCA_031418175.1 Acidobacteriota bacterium
CCCGGCGCTGCGCGCCTTACCGTACACACTAAACCGATCTAAATCGAACCACACAAGATTGGTACAGTCGTGGCACGGCGTGTGAGTAGCCCCCCCGTGTGGGTGGGCTGGCCACCGGTCTAAGTAAGCGGGTCTGCCGGACGCCTGCCCACCCACAGGGTCGGGCTACTGACACGGTGTCCCAATGTTGCGTGTTCTGATTTAGCCGGATGATGATTGGATGACAAGATGAATTACGGACTTTACACAGCTTATTTGGGCATGCGCGCCCGTTTGCGCACGCTCGAAGTCATCGCCAATAACGTCGCCAACGCTTCGACCACCGGCTACAAAGCCGACGCGCTGCATTACCGTTCCGTCGAAGCCGCCGAAATCGCAACGGCGCGGCGGGCCGGAACTGACACGGCGCAATTCGATGAAACTGCGCCGGGCGCATCGGCTGCAACCCTGCGGTCATTGCGCGCGCTGGGCGTGACCACCGGCGGCCTCTTCGATTTCAGCAACGGCGCAGTCCGCCAGACAGGCCGCGCGCTGGACGTCGCGTTGCAAGGCGATGGCTTTCTGGTCGTGCAAACGCCGCGCGGCGAACGCTACACGCGTGACGGCGCGTTGACGCTCGACGCCAACGGCCAACTCGTCACGGCGCAGGGCGATCTGGTCGTTGGTGAAGCCGGCCCCATCACCATCCGTCCGGGCGAAGTCGCCATCAGCGAGGACGGCCGCATCAGCGTCGGCAATCAGGAACAAGGCCGCCTCAAAGTCGTGCGCTTTCAAACGCCCAACGCTGACTTGGTAAAAGAGAGCGATTCCCTCTTCGCCGCCCACAATGGCGCGCAGCCCCAGACCGCGCCCCAGACCCGTCTTCAGCAAGGCATGCTCGAAGCCTCGAACGTCAACCCCGTCGGCGAGATGGCCCTCATGCTGCAAAACAACCGTGAATTCGAATCGTTGCAACGCTCCATCACGCAACTGATGAGCATGCACAAAATTGCGACCGAGATCGGAAAGATTTAGGTGATAGGTGATAGGTGATAGTCAGAACTAAATACCCTGGCAATTAAGTCGCTTGCGAGAAAAGCGGACGCCACCACGTAGTAACGACTTTAGTCGTTGGGTGCCGCGGCCAAGACTGCCAGGACCGCAACGATTGAAATCGTTACTACGTGTTGCGGTCCGCTTTCTCTCAAAGAACTTAGTTGTCAGTTGTCAGTGTACTAAGCCACCTACCACCTACCGCCTGCCACCTAGGAGATAAATATGCCGAGCGCATTATTCACCGCTGCCACCGGAATGCAGGTGCAGCAACAAAACGTAGACAACATCGCGCACAACCTGGCCAACGCCTCGACGGTTGGCTTCAAGCGCACGCGCCTGGAATTTCAAGACATCCTCTATCAAAACATACGCACGCCGGGCGCGGCCTCGAACGCTTCGACGCCTTTGCCCGTGGGCTTGCAAATCGGTTTGGGCGCGCGCGCGATGGCCAGCCAGCGCATCTTCACGCAAGGCGAATTTCAACGCACCGACAATCCGCTCGACGTGGTCATCGAAGGCGCGGGCTTTTTTCAGGTGCGCCAAACCAATGGCGAGATCGCCTATACGCGCGCCGGTTCGTTTCACCTCAACGCCCAAGGCCAAGTCGTCACCGCGACCGGTGACGCGCTCGAACCCGCCATCAGCATCCCGCGCGAAGCGACTTCGATTGGCATCGGCACCGATGGCACCGTCAGCGTCTCGCTGCCCGGCCAGGTGAATGCGCAGAACGTCGGCCAGATTCAATTGGCCAGCTTCGTCAACCCGGCCGGGCTGGATGCCATCGGGCGCAACCTCTTCAAGGAAACCGGCGCATCGGGCCAGCCCACCGCGGGCGCGCCCGATGCCCAGGGCCTGGGCCGCATCAATCAAGGCTTTGTCGAAGGCTCCAACGTCAACGTCGTCGAAGAGCTGGTGCAAATGATCGCCGCGCAGCGCGTTTATGAAACCAACTCAAAGGTCATCACGACCGCCGACCGGATGCTGGGGACGATCAATCAGGCGGTTGGATGAGAAACAGTTGGCAGTTGGCAATTGGCAGTCGGCAGTTAGTCAGCAGTCGGCAGTCGGCAGTCGGCAGTCGGCAGTCGGCAGCGCTTCACTCGCCGCAAGGCAAGCACTGGCGGGATGACACTTTGCGACTTTATTTGCCTCGTTTCTGGTTCGCCGCTTTCTGCTTT
>JANOWX010000836.1:0-5495 GCA_031418175.1 Acidobacteriota bacterium
TCACGCGCTCGCCGCCCGAGGCTCCGTGGGTAGCATTGCTGCTACGACGCACGCTCGTTTGGCTACCTGTCTAACGGGCAATTTCCAGGGTCGGGACGTTTCACCCGACCAGATCGAACCGAGTTACTGGCGCACCGAAGAGCACGAAGCAAGGAAGAGAAGAACCAGGTTGTCAGGCTTACACTTCACTGTTTTCCTGCGTCTTCTTCGTGGTGAAATTTCTTTTTCTTGAAAGCTATTGCCCGGTTTTCAGTTAAGTGTAGGGGGAGTCACCGCGCAGCGGAACCGTACCGCGCCAGTGCTGGTGCGGGGCCTGTCGGTGCAAACCCGCCGGAACAAGAGTGGAGCACGCGACCGCCGCTCCAGCGCTGTCGCGGTACGGTTCCAGCGCTGCGCGCTTTTACCCGCTACCGAATTAAAAACCGATCTAACAACAATCCACACAGATTTGCGCTGGTTGCGCCGCCACGGCACACACCCGCGCTACAGGAGAAAGCTCATGCGTCATCGCACCGTCAGTCTCGTCTTTCGTTTTGCCCTCACGCTGGCGCTGACCGCCGCGTTGCTGCCCGGCTCAGCGCAAGCCCAAAGCACTTCCTTCGCCTATCAGGGGCGTTTGAGCGACAACAACACCCCGGCCAATAGCGCGTATGATTTTCAATTCAGACTCTTCGACGCCCTCACCCTTGGCAATGAGATTGGCTCGGTCAATCAGCGCATCGGCGTCACGGTGACCAACGGCATCTTTAACGTCACGCTCGATTTCGGCGCGGCGGCCTTTCCGGGCGCCGCGCGCTTCCTCGAAATCCAGGTGCGTTTGGGAGGCAATCCCACTTTTACGCTGCTCACGCCGCGCCGGGCACTTAACTCCGTGCCGTATGCCATCCAAAGTTTGAATGCGGCCAACGCCACCAACGCGACGACCGCCAGTATTCTCAGCGGCGCATTCACGGGCGATGTCACAGGGTTTCAAAACGCGACGGCCATCGCCAATAACGCCGTGACGAACGCCAAGCTGGCTGACGGCAGCGTCACCAATGCGAAGATCGTGGATGTCGCGGGCAGCAAGGTCACTGGTTCGATCACCACGGCGACGCTTCCTGGTGCGAACGTTACGGGCGCGGTTGCCAATGCGACGAACGCCACGAATGCCACCAATGCCACAACCGCCGTCAATTTCAGCGGAGCTTTGGCAGGCGATGTGACGGGTACGCAAGGCGCGACGGCCATCGCCAACAATGCGGTGACAACGGCGAAGCTCGCTGATGGCAGCGTCACCAATGTGAAGATCGTGGATGTCGCGGGCAGCAAGGTGACGGGGACGATTCCGGTGGCGGGCATACCGGCGGGCAGCGGCAACTACATTCAGAACCAGAACGCCGCCCCGCAGCCCGTTGCCAATTTCAACATCATCGGCAATGGCACGGCGGGCGGCACGCTCAGCGGCAACATCGTCAATGCGACGACGCAATACAATCTGAACGGCAGCCGCATTCTTCACGCGCCAAGCGGCATAAATAATGTTTACGTGGGGTTCCAAGCTGGGGCCGCCAACACTAGCGGCGCTAACAACTCGTTCTTTGGACAAGCTGCTGGCAATGTCAATACCACGGGCGGCAACAACTCGTTCTTTGGGTATGCGGCTGGGGCGGCAACCACAAGTGGCATTAACAATGCTTTCTTTGGCACGGTCGCAGGCCTCACCAGTATCACAGGAGATAATAACAGTTTCTTCGGCTATGGCGCTGGTAGGTTTAACACAACCAGTGGCAATGCTTTCTTCGGTTCTGAGACTGGATTAAATACCACGACGGGCGACTCCAATTCCTTCTTCGGGCGACAGGCTGGCCAAGCCAATACGACTGGACACAACAACGCATTCTTTGGTATCGGCGCTGGACTCACCAACCTCAGTGGCCAAGAAAATTCGTTCTTCGGAAGATATGCTGGAGAAGTAAACACGGCCTCCTTCAATACTTTTTTGGGCGCCAATGCCGGTCGAGCGAACACGACTGCGACTAACAATGTGTTTGTGGGCTACGTGGCTGGATTGGTGAACACGACGGGCGCGAATAATACTTTTGTCGGTCGTGGTGCAGCCTCTACCGTCACGACAGGTTCCGGTAACACGATGCTTGGCGCGAACGCAGATGTCGATGTAAACACCCGCTTTAATGCAACCGCCATTGGCTACCAGGCCCGGGCGAATTGCAGCAATTGCCTCATCCTTGGCAGTGTCGCCGGGGAGAATGGGGCGACGACAACTGTCAGAGTCGGCATCGGCACCCCCAACCCAGTTGAGGTATTGCATGTCGGCGGTGACATCCGCATGGGCACAGGCAGCCCGAATGGTTGCCTCAAAGATGGCGTCGGTACAGCCCTGATCGGAACTTGCTCTTCCGACTTTCGCTTCAAACGCGACATCACGCCCTTCCCACATGTACTGAACACACTCACCAAGCTTCAGCCCGTCCATTTTTACTGGCGTGCAACGGAATTTCCCAAGAAGCATTTTGGCACCCGACAGTCATACGGACTGATCGCGCAGGAAGTCGAACAGGTCTTGCCGGAGTTGGTGACGACCGATGAGCAGGGCTACCGCGCCGTCAATTACAGCAAGCTGCCGCTCTTGACCTTGCAAGCGGTCAAGGAACTGAAGGCGGAAAACGACGCGCTGAAAGAGCAGAACGCAGACTTGAAAAAGGCGAATGCCGCGATTGAAGCCCGGCTCACCGCGCTGGAAAAGCTGCTGCCACCCGCCGTGCCTGTGAAGCAATAACGCAGCGCCGCGCCCTGGGTACGCACCGCTTCCAGCGTGCGGGCTTGGCTTTGGACGGAGTGAGGCCGGAGGGAAACCCTTTCTGCCTGACTTGGTCAACTGCCGAGACTGCACGCTGGAAGCGGTGCGTACCCAGGGAAGGGCATCGAAATCAATCCGTTCTCCAATCTCAAAAAGTCAAAACGATGCACACAAAACTCAGACCTTCTCACGGATGGTTGCTGCTGACGCTGTTGGCGCTGGGCGGCCTCACCATTCAAGCGCACAAAGGTGTGCGCGACGCCGCGACCAAATTCGTGCGCTCGGCCTTCAATCGTACCGCCAAACCCGCCAGCACTCCCGCGCGGGTTACCAGTGCCGCGCGGCTCGCGTCCAAACTCAGCGGCCCGGTGAACCCGGCCCGCGTGGCGCAAGGCGGCGGCAATTTCAACATCAGTTTTTCTGACACCCTCACCGGTGGCGGCGGCAGCACGGGCGGCAACTTTGCGTTGACCGATTCGATTGGCCAGCTTCTGAGCGGCTCGGCCACAGGCGGCACATTCACGCTGGCAGACGGCTTTCAGGGCAGCGGCGGTAATGCACCGACGATTACCGCGAACACTCCGCTGGCGCGCCAACAAGGCAGCGCGGCGACGAATTCACAGATCGCCACCGTCAACGATGCCGAACAGGCAGGCACGCTCAGCACGCTGACGGTAATGGCGACGACGTTGACCGGCACGGGTGTGACGATCAGCAGCATCGTGGTGAACAATGCCGGGGTGGTAACCGCCAATGTCGTCGCGTCCTGTTTGGCAACCAACTCTACGTTCACGCTGACCGTCACCGACAACACCAACCTGACGGGCACGGCTGTGCTCACGGTCAACGTGACGGCCAACAGCGCGCCGGTGCAAGGGACTTATTCCGCCACGTCCGTGCCGCCAGCCGGTGGGACGACGGTGACGCCGAGCAGCGCGCCCACCGACAACGGCTCGGTGAGCACGCTGACGCCCAGCGCGCCGGGCTTCACGGGCACACTCAACGGCAACCCGGCGACCGGCGCGATCACCATCGGCAATGCCGCGCCGGTGGGTAGCTTTACGGTAACGGTGACGGCCACAGACAATTGCGGTTTGACCAGCACGCGCACCTTTGCGCTCACGGTCGGCGCGCAAACCCTCACCGTCAATGCGACGGCGGACGACGCGCTGGTCAACGGCAATTGCACGTTGCGCGAAGCCATCCAAGCGGCCAATACCAATCTGGCGGTGGATGCTTGCGCGGCGGGTTCAACCGGACTGGACAACATCGTCTTCAACATCGGCAGCGGGACGCCCACGATCAATATCGCGAGTGCCCTGCCAACGATCATTGAAGCGGTGGCGCTGGATGGCGCGACGGGCGGGGCCACGCGCGTTGAACTCAATGGCGGCACGTTGGCCGCTAACGGATTGACCATCACGGCAGGTAACAGCAATGTGCGCGCTTTGGTGATCAATCGTTTCAATGGCGCGGGCATTCAAATCGCCACGCAAGGCGGCAACACCATTCAAAACTGTTTGATCGGCGTGAATACGGCGGGGACGGCGGCGCAGGCCAACGCGCGCGGCATCGTCATTGATAACACAGCCAACAATCAGATTGGCGGCTCGACGGTAAATGCCGGCAACGTGATTGCGGGCAACTCGCAGGACGGCATACAGATCAATGGGCAGAGTGCGACGGGCAATCAGGTGTTGGGAAATTTCATCGGCACTGACGCGGGCGGGACGCTCGATTTGGGCAACAACAACGGGGTGAACATCACTAACGCCCCCAGCAATTTCATCGGCGGTTCGACGGCGGCGGAACGGAATGTGATCTCCGGCAACAACGCTTGCGGCATCAACATCAGTCAGGCCACGGCCACGGGCAATCTGGTGCGCGGCAATTACATCGGCACGAATGCGGCGGGCACAGCGGCCATCGCCAATGGCACAGCGGGCGTCTGCATCGCCTCGGCGCTCAACAACATCATCGGCGGCACGACGGGCACGACGCCGGGCGGAGCGTGCACGGGCGAATGTAATTTGCTTTCCGGCAACACGCGCGGCGTGGAAATCAGCGGGGCGTCAGCTTCGGGGAATGCCATTCGCGGCAATTTCATCGGCACGCGCTTCGATGGTGGGGGGACGCCTCCGCTGGGGAATACGGCCAATGGCATCCGCATCAACGACGCGCCCAGCACCGATATTGGCGGACTCACGGATACGGCGCGCAATGTCATTGCCGGGAATAGCGGCTCCAACATCTTCATCACCGGCGCGCTCGCCGCCGGGCAGCAAATTCGCGGGAATTACATCGGCACCAATTCGGCGGGCACAGCGGCGCTGGCCAATGGCAATAACGGCGTTGAAATCAGTGGCGCGCCCAATACTATTATCGGCGGCGCGCAAGTCGGGGCCCGCAATGTCATCTCAGGCCACACTGCCGCCGGTGTTTCAATCGTGTCAGCGAGCAACAATCAGGTGCGCGGGAATTACATCGGCACCAACGCCGCTGGGACTTTCGCGTTGGCGAATTCCATCGGGATTTCACGTACCGTTTCCGGCATCGGCACGGGCCTCGAAAACCTGATTGGCGGCGCGAACGCGGGCGAAGGCAATCTAATTTCCGGCAACAGTTCAGCCGGCATTCAACTGCAAGGCCAAAGTGACAGCGTGCAAGGCAACTTGATCGGCACGAATGCGGCGGG
>JANOWX010000837.1:0-15186 GCA_031418175.1 Acidobacteriota bacterium
ACTCGGAGTCACCAGGTCGCTACCGCTCGCGCGTACCGCACCGTTGGCTTTAACCTCGGAGGTCTCGCAATGAAACGCTGCGCACTATTCACCCTCACACTTTTGCTCTTCATCTTGCCCCTCGTTCCTAAACCGCCTGTCAGTGCTGCCCCCAAAGAACAATGGGTGAGCGTGCAATCCAAAAACTTTTTGCTGCTGGGCAGCGCCAGCGAAAAGGACATTCGCCGCGTCGGCACACGGCTCGAACAATTCCGCGAGGTCTTCGCCAAACTTTTTCCCAAGGCCAACGTCAATTCGCCGGTGCCGACGCGCGTCATCATCTTCAAAAATCGCAGCGCCTATCTGCCGTTCATGCCCGTCTATCAGGGCCGGGTCAACGAGGTCGCGGGTTATTTTCAAGCCGGGCAGGACGTGAGCTACATCACGCTGACGACCGAGTTGAACAGCGCCGATCCTTACCGCGTCATCTTTCACGAATACGTGCACGCGCTGCTCAACGACAACGCCTTCCGCCCGCCGGTCTGGTTTAACGAAGGGCTGGCCGAGTATTACAGCACTTTTGAAATCAGCGACGGCGATAAGAAAGTCACGCTAGGCAAGCTGCTGGCGCCGCATGTGTTCCTGCTGCGCGAAAACCGCTTCCTGCCGCTGGCGCGCCTGTTCGCCGTGGATCACGGCGCGCCCGAATACAACGAACGCGACAAGAAGGGCGTGTTTTATGCCGAGTCGTGGGCGCTGGTGCATTACCTGATGTTGGGCAACAGCGGAAAACGCCAGCCGCAGTTCCTTCAATACCTGGGCTTGCTCGCGGACGGCGCGGCCATCGGCGAAGCCTTCCAGACGGCCTTTCAAACCGATTACGCCGTGCTGGAAAAAGAACTGCGCGACTACATCAGCCGCAACAGCTACCCGATTCAGCAATACACCGCGCAGGCCAAAGTCGAATTCGACGCCACCATGCAAAGCGCGCCGCTCAGCGAGGCCGAAGTGCAATACTACCTCGGCGATTTGCTGCTGCATCAGCAACGCACCGAGTGCGAGCCATATCTGGCCAAGGCCATCGAACTCGATCCCAAACTGGCCGTCGCGCACGCCGCGCTGGGCCTCGCCAAAGTGCGCGGGCAGAAATACGCCGAAGCCAAACAGCATTTGCAACGCGCCGTCGAATTGAACACGCAAAACTATCTGGTGCCGTATTACTACGCGCAGGTTTTGCTGGATGAATTGTCGGGCGGCACGCGCGTGATTCAGGATGTGCCCGAAGCCACCGGCAAACTGATGCGCGAACAGTTGCGCAAAACGATTGCGCTCGCGCCGACGTTTGCCGACGCCTACCGCATGCTCGCCTTCGTCAATCTGATCACCAACGAAGATCTGGACGAAGCCGTCACCCTGCTCAAACGCGCGCTGCAATTGACGCCGGGGCGCGATGAACTCGGCTCAATCCTCGGCCAGGTTTATTTGCGGCAGGAAAAATACGACGAGGCGCGCCGCGTGCTGGAACCGATTGCCAAAAGCGCCGCCGAACCGCAGTTGCGCGCGCAGGCGCAAACCATGCTCGACGCCGTCAATCGCATGGCCGAGATGCGCGCCCGCTACCCCGCGCAACAGGAAGGCGTTTCACTGCCCGCCAGCAAAACCGTGGAAGTGAAGCCTGCACTGCGGCGGCGCTTTGAGGGTGAGAAAGCCGACGGCGTATTGACGCGCGTGGATTGCACGGCCAAAGGTATGACGCTGACGGTCAAAACGGACAGGCGGACTTTTGAATTGCACACGACCACGCCGGAGCGCGTGCAGTTCGTCACCTATTCGCAAGAGGTCGGGCACACGCTGACCTGCGGGCCGCTCAAACCCGCGCCGCGCGTGAGCGTGACCTATCGCTATTCGACCGATGCGCGCTTTGGCTTTGATGGGGAGCCGATTGCGGTGGAGTTCGTGAAGGAAGGGAATTGAATGCTGCGCTCTCTCTCAAGCGCCGTAACGCGCCACGATGCTGTATACCTTTTTCATCTCACCGCGCGGGAACTGCGCCGACAGCGCGCGCATCACTTCGGCCTTGTGCTCTGTCACCGATAGCCCCAACGCGCGATAGGCTGCGAGCACTCGCTCACGATAGGCCAGCGTCTCGCGCACTTGCCGCAAGCAATCTTCCACGTGCGGGCGGAAGTTTTCGATCTCTTCGGCGCCGTACTCTTCCAGCAACAGCGGCAGCAGCGCGTCGTAGCTCAACTCGTCCTGCGTCTCCAACAGATTCCAGCAGGTCGCCAGCACGGCCTGTTTGTTGATGCCCAGCGCCCAATGAATCGCCTCAACCGATTCGGGCTTGCATTTGAAGAGGGTCAGCGCGCCGCTTGGCTCTTCGACATACCAGACCATGCCCTCGGTGCCGCTCAGCTTGTCGTCGTCGGTCGCGCGATTGCCGCGTTCCATCTCTTCGCGGATGCGGTTGTATCTCTCGACCGGGTCTTCGCCCGCGACCAGTTCGCCCAACAGCGTCGCGCCCGGCACGCCCAGCAATTCCAACTGATGCGGCGGCACGACGCTGCCAGCAGCATTGCCAATTTGCCGCACGCCGAACAACGCTGCCACTGCCAACTCGATTTCATACGCGATCAAATGTGCGTTGCGCGCGCCGTAGAGTTCAAAACTCATTTGGCAATCGTTCACTTCGGCCAACCGCGCGATGGCCGGATGGCGCTGCAACAGCTCTTGCCACAAGTCCAAAAAATCGCCCCACTTGCTGTTGCGCAACACCGCCGAGAGCCGCAGCTTGTACGTCAACCGCGTCACGCCGTCGCCGTCGCGGTAGCGGTAGGCCAGCACATTCGTCCCGTCCAGCTTTTCGTAAAGGTGAATCCGGCGAATCGGCGGGAAGCGGAATTTGCCCGCGCGGTCGAATGGATAATGCAGCTTCGGCGTCGCGTGAATCACCTGCGGCACGCGCGCGCCGCCGACCTCCAACAAAACCAGCGCGCCATACCGTTGATCCGGCTTGCGGCACAGCGCGCCCAGCAAGCGCAATTCGTCGTTGAACGGATCGGTCACGTCGAAAGGTTGCAGCCAGCCGGCGTCAATGCCCAGCAGTTGCGCGGCTTGGTTCAGGTTGTCGGTTTCGTTGTCCATCTTCTTACTTCGGCGGCAGCAGGAATTTGTCATGCACCGCTTTTTTGAACCACGCAGGCATTTGGCCGGCTTTCATCTCCAGGACTTTCCCGTCAGTGATTTCCGCCAGCCAGGTCGGCTCATTCGAGTTGTCGAAAATGTAGGCGCGGTTCGTGTGGCGGATGGCTTCCGCTAACAAGCCCAACGAACGCGCGTACCGGCTGACGATTTTGTCTTCCGGCACCGGATGACCGCCGTGCCGCACCCGATGCCGCACCCGCGTAATGTTGATTTCGGGGTTATCGGTAGCAACGTAGTAGAGATACGTTCGATAGCCACGCTGCCTAGCCCTTTCCAACAGCGCCACTTTGTCGGGGGATGACATCACAGTTTCGAAGGTGAAGGACTTGCATGCTTCAATCAATTTACAGCGAATGAAATCCGCCGCGACTGAGGCAAAGTAGGCATTCACGCTTACCGCAAAAAAACTCAACTTGCCGTCGTTAAAGCGCAACGCTTCCGCCTCGTCCAACAAGCCGGCCTTTTCCAGCAACACCGAAGTTTGGAAAAAGGTCAGAACTTCTTTGGCTTCTGTTTGAACAGCGTAAACCGCCAGATCAAGAAAATCGCGTTGACGGATTTCCCGCTCAAGCTCGTCGGGATTGATGTACACCCCAAGCAGCGCCGGGCTAATCACCGACTTGATCGTGCTTTTGCCCGAACCATTTGGCCCGGCAAACATACGCAGGCGTGGCACGTCATTCATGGCAATAACACCCGCTTCTCACCAACCGGGACAGGCACCGGCGGCTCAATCGCCTTTACAAACTTGCGTGTATTGTCCGGGAACACTTCGTAGAGGGCCCCGTTGTCACTCACCAACACGCTGCTCCCAGATGCCAGCGCCTGCCAGTAAGCCTGCTTCAACGCCGCCTCCGCCAATTCTGGAATCTGTTCTTCCAGATGTCGCATCGCTTCTTCCGACAATGGCATATCGTTCTCCTCTTAGCTTGCCAACACAGTGCCGTTCCCGCTGAGGCAACTCATTCATTCTCGAACAAGGTTTTGTAATCACGCGCCCCGTGAACAAGGTGCAGCAGCTTGAGCGTGGTGCGCGTGGCTTGATAGAAGACCAGATATTTTTCGTAGCCTTTGACCCGCCACATACGCACATTGCGCAGATGGGGGTGGTCAAACTCGCGTAGGCTGCCCAGCCGGGGCATTGCGGCGAGTTGAGTAAAGGTGCCTCGCAGGCAGCAATGAAGTCCTGCCCGGCCTGCGGGTCTTGGCGGCCAAGCCGTTCGGCAATATCGAGCACTTCATTCACGAAGATGCGGCGGCGCAGGATGGTCAGCATCTAGCCCCTTTCTGCAATAGCTAGCCGCTCTTTTAACTCTTGCCGAAGATTGACCCAGTCGGCAGGCGAGAGTTCTTCCCAATCCTCGCCTTGCAACCGCTCCACCAAGACGGCTTCGAGCCGTTTCTGTTCTTTGCGCGCTTGGTCTTGCTCTACCAACTCATGGAAATAGTCGCTGACGGTGCTGTAACCGCCTTCAGCCAAACGGCTGTCAATGAAAATTTTCAGGTTGTCTGGTAGCGAGATATTTAGTGTTGTCATAAGCAATCAAGCTCCTTTTCGTACCTTGGTCAACAACCATAACACTGCTGGCAAAACTTGCTCAACCCTGTCTCAGCGCACCTGCGAATAGTTGGTCGGGCGCAAAAACGACGCGTGGATATTGGTCACTGCCTCGGCATCCGTCCAGCCCGGTTTGTTGCGAATGCGCGCCCAATCGGGATTGGCGCGAAAAGTGTCCCAGGCCTTTTCGCGCGCGGCCATGTTATCGAAGCCGACCAGATAGGTCAGCTTCGGCATGCGCTGGCCGAATACCGCCTCGCCAAAAAACACCGGCGCAAAGCCACACGCGCGGAAGATATTGATCTCTTCCTGATTGAACATCTCGACCTTGTTGCGCAGGCTGAAGGCGTTCTTCGATTCGTAAGTGCGCAACTCAAACACGCGCGCCGCGCGCTTCTCGTCGGTGGGGGGCAACTCCATCTGCGGATGCTTGTCGAAGGCTTTCAGCAATTCCTTTTCATAGCGCACGTAAGGCGGTTCGCCCGCCGCATCGAACGCCTGCCAGGCTTTGACGAATTCCTTGTCGCCAGCGACGCGCTCCTGCGCCGCCTGCACTTCGGCCAGCGATTTGTGGTCAATCACGACGATCAGGCTGGGCGCGTATTGCCCCGAAATTACCGTGAAAAAGCCATATGGCCCGATTCCTTGCCGCTTCGCCATGGGCACGAAATGCTGCTGGAAAAATTCGTTGAGTCGCGCCGGTTGCTGGTCGTTGCGCAATTGATAGGTGCGCAGTTCGTAGTAGTGATTGCTTTCCGCCATCGTGGTTGCCCTCAAATCGGCTGCGCCCAAAACGCTCGCAGCCACGCCTGTTTTCAAAATGTCCCGACGATTCATGTTCAATCTCCAATCTCAAATTTCAAATTCAATTCAGCGCACCGCCGCCACCCGCTTATCCGTCGCCAACCTTGCTTCCGCCCAGCGCGCCAGCCGTACAAACGGCAAGCCCATCAAAAAGTATATTGCCGCCGTCAGCAAGCCTACGCCGATGTAATCGTAATAGGTCGCCGCCAACTGCCCGTAAACTTTGGTCAATTCGACCATCGTGATGACCGAGACGATGGACGAGTCTTTGAACAGCGCGATGAAATCATTCGTCACCGGCGGGATCACCAAACGCAAAGCTTGCGGTACGATAACGAACCGCAACGCTTGCCAGCGTGTCAGGCCCAACGACAGCGCCGCTTCCATCTGGCCGCGCGGAATCGCCTGAATGCCCGCGCGATAGTTCTCGGCCTCATACGCCGCGTAATTCAACCCCAAGCCCAGCACCGCCGCCACCAACGGCGAGAACCGTATGCCCACGTTCGGCAAGCCGTAAAAGATCAGATACAACTGAATCAGCAACGGCGTCCCGCGCATCACTTCGACATACGCGCGCCCCAGCCATTGCAGCGGCAGCGGCGCATACAGATTCACCAGCGCGATCAACAAGCCCAGCGCCACCGCCAGCAGCATCGAGAGCAACGAAATCAACAACGTCATCGGCGCGCCTTGCAACAAGAGCGGCGGCAGGTAAATGCGCCAGCGTTGCAGCCGTTCGCGCCACGTCACCTGCTTGGTGATGTTCTCAGTGAAGTCCTTCATCGCCGCGCCCGGCGTGGCGCTCGGCCCGGCCTGCGCTTGACTACCCGGTGCCAGTTGTTCAAACAGCGCGCCCGTCTCTTTATTCCAGATGCCCCACTTGTCGTAGATGCGCCGCAATTCGCCGGATTTGATCAGCGCCAGCAGCGCGTCGTTGACTTGTTGCAACAGCGTCGTATCGCGTTTGCGCAACGCGATGCCGTATTCCATCCGGCCAATGCTGTCGCCGACGATTTTCAGCTTCGGGTTGGGCTTGCTGTAATACACGGCAATCGGCGCATCCATCAGCACCGCGCTCAAGCGCCCAATCGCCAGATCGTCGTATGGATTGTTCTGGTTTTCATACGACCGCACCTCGATCCCGCCCGCCTGTTCGAGGATGCGTTGCGCCAGCGAAGCCTTGAGCGTGCCCGCGACTTTGCCTTTCAAGTCGGCCAGCGACTGGATGCCGTTCTCTTCGACGCGCACGCTGAGTTGTTCGCCGCAAACGTAATAGGGCAGCGAGAAATTGACCTGCTGTTTGCGGTCATCGGTGATCTCGATGCCGTTGACGGCCAGTTCGTAGGTGCCGCGCTGCAAGCCCGGCACCAGCCCGTCCCACTGGTTTTGCACGAAGACCGACTTGCGCTTGAGTTGCGCCGCGAGCGCGTTCATCAAATCAATCTCGAAGCCAACAATCTCGCGCGGATTTTTCGGATTGGGTAAAAGATACGGCGCGCCGCCCTCCGCATCGCCGCCCCAACGCAACGGCTGTTGGGCGCGCAACGTGGGCGGACACAAAAGACAGATCAAACCCAGTACCAGCCGAGCCACGCTTGTTTTGCGGCTCTGCCGCTTGATGTGCGGAAGGTCTCTGACCTTCCGAGAACGGCTTGAAAAAAATGTCGGGGCTACGTCCCAAGTGGTCAGGGGCGCAGCCCCGGTGAAAGTGTGCGCCTGCCGGATGGGCACAGCCCATCCGCACATCGGGCGGCAGAGCCGCAAAAGCATCTCCACGCCTTTCATCACAAAAACCTTTGCAGGAAGGTGCGCGTGCGTTCGTCGCGCGGCGCGCTAAAGAGCGTTTCAGGCGCGCCGGTTTCGACCAACTCGCCTTCGTGCAGGAAGAGAATCTTGTCAGCCACGTCGCGCGCAAAACGCATCTCGTGCGTCACCACGATCTGCGTCATCCCCTCGTCGTCGAGTTGTCGCATGATGTTCAACACCTCATCCACCAGACTCGGATCAAGCGCCGAGGTCGGCTCGTCATAGAGCATCACCTTCGGCTCCATCGCCAGCGCGCGCGCGATGGCGGCGCGTTGCTGCTGGCCGCCCGACAATTGCGCCGGGTAATAATCCACGCGGTCGCTCAGGCCGACTTTGGCCAGCAACGCGCGCGCGGTCTTTTCGGCTTTGTCCCGCGCGCGCTTTTTGACCACGACGGGCGCGAGCGTCGCGTTCTCCAACACAGTCAGATGCGGGAAGAGGTTGAAGCTCTGAAAGACCATCCCGACCTCTTCGCGCAAATGGCGCAACTGCGCGTGCAGATCGCGCGGCGGCTGGCCCGCCTGCCAAGCCAGTTGATGTTGGCCGATGCTGACACTGCCGCTGTCAAAGAGTTCCAGCCCGTTCAGACAGCGCAGCAACGTGGATTTGCCGCAACCCGACGGGCCGATGATCGCGGTCAGTTCGGAAACTTCGACGGCGAAACTGACACCGCGCAGGGCGGCGTGGTCGTCATAATTCTTGCGCAAGTTTTCGACGGAGATCAGTGTGTTCATTAAGGCTGTCCAGGTGTTGATGGGGGTGCAGGATTAGCCTTGAGCCAATCGGCAGGCGTTAAGGTCGCGACGACGCCCGGCCCGCGTTGCAACAATTCTTTGTCCCAGGTGACAAAGGTGGCCGCGAATTCTTCGGCAATCGCCACGTAGACGGCATCAGCGCCTTTCAATCTTTCAGTGATCGCAATTGCGGCGGCGCGTTGCGCGCGCGCCAGTGTGATTTGAATGAGTTGCAAACCCGGCCATTGTTCGATCTGCGCCACCAACGCCCCAGCCATTGCCAGATTGCCGGTGGGACGGCTGATGGACGCGCTCGCTTCGGGCAAGAGCAAAACCGGGCAGGAAATTTCCGGCGTGGCCACGCGCACTTGCTTGAGAAACTGCAAACTAACCGCGTGCTGCGGCTCAGTTGTAATGGCCGCCGAGACAAATACATTGGCGTCAATCGTCAGCTTCATCGCCGCATCTCAGCGAGCACGTCAGCCGCGCTCACACCCGCCGGCCAGCTTTTGCTAATTTCGTGCGCCATCGCCTGCCATTGGCGCAGCCACTCCTCCCTTTGCATCTGGGGCGTCTCGGTCGCGCTCGGCTGCGGCGCTGCCGCGACACCTTCTTCGATCAATGCGCGGGCGCACTCCTCGACGCTCTTGCCCGACTCGCGCGCTTTCACATCGAGCGCCTTCAGCGTTTCAAAGCGCAATCCTTTAATCTCAAGTGTTGCCGTTTGCAGGTTCATAATTCACCTCGCTTTCATCAATCGTAATTTCAGCGCCGCATCTCCGCCACAACTTCAGTGGCGCTTAGCTCTGACTGCCAGGCGGCGCCGACTTCCGCCGCCAGCTTTTCCATCTGCGCGCGCCAGTCGCGCCGGGCTTCCAGAAAGAGTTCATCAAGCTCTTCGTCCGTGATTCCGCTGTCCGCCACCTCCTGGCGAATCGGCGCCAGAATCTCATCGAACGTCGGCCCAGGCACCGCGACGTCCTCTTCGATGCGCCGTTCTTTGATTTCAAGCGTTGCTGTTTGCAAGCTCATAGTTCACCTCTTTCACCGTTAATTTACGCGCTTCCTGCGCTCCTGCCAATACGCGCCGCAGAACCAAGCAACTCATCATATCCGCACTTCACCATTCAATGCTGTGAGCAGGAACAGGAAACGGTTGCCCAACTTCACGCAGGCCTTCGAGATGAAATTCGATGGCTTCCTGAATCAACCGCAAGGCTTCTTCCCGCGACTCGCCGACAGCCACACAGCCAGGCAAATCCGGCACGTAAGCGCCGAAGCTCGTTGCCCCTTCTTCGATCATAACGGCATAACGCATCGTTACCCCACCCGCTTCTCGCGCCCCTGCCAATACCGATCCCGCAACTGATTCTTCTGAATCTTGCCCGTCGCCGTGCGCGGCAGCGCATCCACAAAACTCACCGCACGCGGGCATTTGAAATGCGCCATCTGCTCGCGGCAAAACGCGATCAATTCGGCTTCGTTCACGGTCGCGTCCGGTTTCAACACGACGATGGCGGCAATCGTCTCGCCCCACTGTTCGTGCGGGATGCCGATGCAGGCCGCTTCGAGCACCGCTGGGTGTTTGTAGAGCATGCCTTCGACTTCGATGGACGAGACGTTTTCGCCGCCCGAAATGATCAGGTCTTTCTTGCGATCAACGATCTCGATCATGCCTTCGTCGTCGAGCGTCGCCATATCGCCCGTGTGGAACCAGCCGTCCACGATCACGGCGTCGGTCGCGTCGGGTTGCCGCCAGTAACCGGCCATCACGACGTTGCTGCGCGCGAGCACTTCACCCACGGCCTGCCCATCGGCGGGGATGTCGTGGCCGTGCTCATCCACGACGCGCAACTCTACGCCCAGCATCTGGTAGCCGGTGCGCGTTTGCACGCGGTACTTCTCTGCGGCAGGCCAGTCGCGCATGTGCGGTTTGACTTTCGAGACGGTCAGGAAGGGCGAAGTCTCGGTCAGGCCGTAAATCTGAATCACTTGCCAGCCCAGCCGTTCCTGCATCCCTTCGATCAAGGCGCGCGGCGGTGCCGAGCCGGCGGTGCCTACGCGCACGCCTGCGCGGGGCAAGGCACTGCGCTGTTCATCCGTCAACGGCTGGTTCAACGCCATGTTGATCATCGTCGGCGGCATGCACGCAAAGGTCATGCGCTCCCGCGTCACCAATTCAAAGAAGCTGGCCGGTTCGTACTTTTTGACGATCACGTGTTTCGCGCCCACGCCCGTCACCGCGTAGGGCAGGCCCCAGCCGTTGCAATGGAACTGCGCCAGCGTGTGCAGGTAAACGTCGTCGTGCGTCAGGCCGAATTCGATGATGGAATTCATGGCGTTCAGGTACAGGTTGCGGTGCGTCAGCATCACGCCTTTGGGCCTGCCCGTCGTGCCGGAGGTGTAGAGGATGCAGGCCGTGTCGTTCTCATCAACGGTCGCAGGCACGGGCGCATCTGCCGAAGCCGCAGCCAGCAACGTTTCATAGTCTTCCCAACCAGGAGGCCAGCCTTCGCGCGCATAACCAGCTTCATCGCTGCACACAATGAATCGCTCGACGTGAGGCAACTGGGCGCGGATGCCGTCCACGGCCTCGGTCAGCCAGTCTTCGACAATCACCAGCTTGGCTTCGGCGTGATTGAGGATGTATTCAAAATCGCTGGCGACCAGGCGGAAGTTGATCGGCAGATAGACGGCGCCAATCAATGGCGCGCCAAAAAAGCCGTCCAGCAAGCGATGGCTGTTTTGCGAAATGATCGCCACGCGGTCGCCCGGTTGCACGCCCAGGCTGCGCATCCAGTTGGCCCAGCGGTTCACACGTGCGCCGAATTGTTTGTAGGTCAGCCGCAAATCGCCCGACACGATGGCTTCGCAATCGCCATACACAGCCAGGGCGCGTTTCAGAAAATCGTATTCGTTGAGTGGAACGATCACAGAGCAGCCTCCGCCCGGTACAGCAACCTTTCCAGGTTGCTGGGACTCCGCCAGTTGTGGATACAAAGTCGGCAGCAACCTGGAAAGGTTGCTGTACATAGCAAGACGGCGCGCAGCTTAGCACAAAGCCCGCATTGCGAAAATTCAGCGCAACCGGCATCATCGCCGCCCAAACCGGCACATGAAATCCGCCCTCGTCATCGAATCAAACTTCTCGCTCGAACGCCGCACGTTGTCACGGCGCGCTATTGAATTGCCCGCCCAGCCGGATTTCCTGCTCGTTTACTTCCCCGCATCAGCAACGCTACGGCTCTTCAATCCGCACACCGCCTGCCAGCTTGAAGCGCCACGCGGCGCAGCGCTGCTCGTCCGCCTTGCGCCGCAATTGTTGATCGAAACCGCCACGCGGCTGCGACTGTTGCGCACGGCCGCGCAACTGCTCTTTCGTCACGCCGGGCAACCGGTCAACGACGCCCGCTTGCGCGCGACGCTGGACGCGCTCATCAACGAAATGGAAAGCGGCGCGGCGGGCTGGCGCGAGATGCTCGCGTCGGGCGTACAGCAACTCTGCGTCCACCTGCTGCGCCGGCACATCAACGTGCAGCGCTCAGACGAGGTCGAATTGTCGCGCGTCGGCATCGTGGATCGCCGCTTGCGCCGCGCGCTTGAATTTATGCACGACAATTGCGGACGCGAGTTGTCGCTGGCTGAAATCGCGGGCGCGGCTTACTTGAGCGAATTTCACTTCGCGCGCCTGTTCAAAAAGATCACGGGCGCGACGCCGCACGCCTATCTGGCGGCGTTGCGCCTCGAACGCGCGCGGCGCTTGCTGGCCGAGACCGACTTGAGCATCGGCGAGATCGGCGCGCGTGTCGGCTATACTAGCCAAAGCCACTTCACCAAAGTCTTTCGCGCGGCCAGCGGGCTGACGCCGAAAGCCTTTCGGGCGGCGGCGACCAAATTGAATTGAATGTCAGTAGCCCGACCGTAAGGGAGGGGGCAGGTTGCAAATGAAAGCCAATGGCGCTTGGTTGATGCCTGCCCTCCCTGACGGTCGGGCTACTGACACGTCTCTGTAGTCATATCCAAATGTCGAAGCAAATTTCCTTTCACTGGCTGGCTTTGCTGCTGTTGAATCTCGCGCTCTTGAACGGTTGCGCGTTCAACTCTGATCCGAACTCCAAAGCCGATACACAACCCGAACCCATCGTGCCGCTGCAAGACCTGATCGGCGGATCAGGTTACGAAGCCGCCAAACCGCTGGGCACGATCACCGATGCGCAATTGACTGAAATCTCCGG
Organism: Acidobacteriota bacterium; assembly: GCA_031418175.1. Taxonomy (GTDB): domain Bacteria; phylum Acidobacteriota; class Blastocatellia; order RBC074; family RBC074; genus JACPYM01. The sequence goes on from JANOWX010000837.1 coordinate 12,321, forward strand.
CCTCGCGCCCAGCCGCACGGCGCGCGGCGTCTGGTGGATGCACAACGACAGCGGCGACCAGCCGCGCGTTTACGCCGTCAACAGCCGCGGCAAGTTGCTGGCGAAATTCACGGTGACTGAGGCCAAACACGTTGATTGGGAAGACATGGCCAGCGGCCCCGGCAAGGATGGCAAACCGGCGCTTTATCTGGCCGACAGCGGCAACAACAGTTTGTCGCGCGGCGAATTGACGCTTTACCGCGTGGCCGAACCCAGCCTCGCCAAAGCCACACCCAAAACCGTGCTGACGGGCGAGACCGCAGCCGCCGAGGCGTTTCCCTTTCGCTATCCCGATGGCAAGCACGATGCCGAGGCGCTCTTTCTCGATCCGCAAAGCGGGCGGCCCTATCTTGTGACCAAGCAGATGACGCCGCCCTGCGCGGTCTATCGCTTCCCGCTGCCGTTGCGCGCGGGCCAAGTTGTGACGCTGGAAAAAGTCACGGGCAAGGCGATCAAAGCCATCTCGCAACTGGCGCTGGTTACGGGCGCGGCGACTTCGCCGGATGGCAAGCGCGTGGTGATTCGCACCTATTTCACCGCGCTGGAACTGGTGCGCACGGGCGGCAAATTTGAATCGCTGTTTAACGCCGAACCGCAAACGATCAAGATTCCGCTGGAAAAGCAGGGCGAGGCGATCAGCTACACGCTGGACGGCAAGGCGTTGGTGACGACGAGTGAGAAGTTGCCCGCGCCGCTCTATCAACTTGTGCGGACGGGAAAGTGAGCCTGGGTACGCAGCGCTTCCAGCGTGCGGGCGTGGCAGCAGACGGAACAATGCCGGAGGGTTTCCTTTCAGCATCAATCCGTCCGCCGCCACGCCCGCACGCTGGAAGCGCTGCGTACCCAGGTGCAGGCCTCAACCTTGCGCCCACCTCTGAACTCCGCCAAAATGCCCCCGCATTGAGAATGCTTTGAGCGGTCAACGCCCCTGCGACCGGGCGTGACAAATCCAATCCAACACAAACTGAGGAGCAAGCGGGCAGTCCCCAACCCGCGCTGGGAATACGTATGACTTTTGAGCCGAAACATCGCAGTCACATCATCACCAACGGACGCGACCGTGCCCCCGCGCGTTCCATGTTGAAAGCCATTGGCTTCGACGACGAAGACCTCGCCAAACCGATCATCGGCGTCGCCCATATGTGGATTGAGACGATGCCGTGCAACTTCAATCACCGCGACCTGGCCGTCAAAGTCAAAGAAGGCATACGCGCCGCCGGAGCCACGCCGATGGAATTCAATACCATCTCGATCAGCGACGGCGTGACGATGGGCACCGAGGGGATGAAGGCTTCGCTGGTCAGCCGCGACCTGATTGCCGATTCGATTGAATTAGTCGGGCGCGGTTATCTATTCGACGCGATGATTGCGATTGTCGGCTGCGACAAAACGATTCCTGGCGCGGCGATGGGCTTGATCCGGCTCGACCTGCCGTCGCTGATTCTGTATGGCGGTTCGATTGCGCCGGGCCGCTTTCAGGGGCGCGACGTGACCGTGCAGGATGTCTTTGAGGCGGTCGGCGCGAATGCGGCGGGCAAGTTGAGCGATGCCGATTTGCTCGAAATCGAAAACGTGGCCTGCCCCGGCGCGGGCGCGTGCGGCGGCCAATTCACCGCGAACACGATGGCGATGGTGATGGAATTCATCGGCCTGGCCGTGATGGGCACGGGCAGCGTTTCAGCGGTTGACCCGCGCAAAGAGCAAACGGCTTACGAAGCAGGCAAGTATGTGGTGGATTTGCTGCGGCGCGGCACCAAACCGAGCGAGATACTGACGCGCGCGTCGTTTGAGAACGCGATTACCGGCGTCGCGGCGACGGGCGGTTCAACCAACGCCGTTTTGCATTTGCTGGCCATGGCGCGCGAGGCGGGCGTGCCCTTGAACATTGACGATTTCGACACGATCAGCGCGCGCACGCCGCTGATTGCCGATTTGAAACCGGGCGGCAAATACACGGCGGTGGACTTGGGGCAGGCGGGCGGCATCGGGCTGGTCGCGCGGCGCTTGGCCGAAGGCGGCTACTTGAACGGCGAACAACTGACCGTCAGCGGCCTGACGATCAAACAGGAAGCCGAACTGGCTGACGAGACGCCGGGCCAGGACGTGGTTTATCACACCAACAATCCCCTCAAACCGGAAGGCGGCTTGGTCATTCTGAAAGGCAACCTTGCACCCGAAGGTTGCGTGTTGAAGCTTTCCGGCTTTGAACGCAAGCAGCAGCGCGGCCCCGCGCGCGTCTTTGAATGCGAAGAGGACGCCATGCACGCCGTGACGGAGAAACAGATTCAGGCTGGTGATGTCGTGGTGATCCGCTACGAAGGGCCGAAGGGCGGCCCCGGCATGCGCGAAATGCTCGGCGTGACGGGCGCGATCGCGGGCGCGGGCTTGGGCGAAACCGTGGCGCTCATTACCGACGGACGCTTCAGCGGGGCCACGCGCGGTTTGTGCGTCGGCCACGTCGCCCCCGAAGCCGCCATGCGCGGCCCCCTCGCCGCCCTGCGCGAAGGCGACATCATTGACATTGACATCGCCAACCGCAGCCTGCGCGTAGAACTGACCGACGCCGAAATCGAAGCCCGGCTGGCCGCCTGGAAAGCGCCGGAGCAGCGTTACAAATCAGGCGTGTTTCACAAATACGCCGCGCTGGTTTCATCGGCGGCGGAAGGCGCGATCTTGCGCGCGCAGTAAGCAGCGCGAGCGCGAGCACGAGCACCTACGCACAAGAGCATGGAGTTGAGGCGTGAGGCGGGGTTGGGGATATAGAAAACAGGGAGGAGCCGGGAAACCAATGGGGGTTGGGGTGGGGTTGGATTAAAAATTTGGGGGT
>JANOWX010000838.1:0-4580 GCA_031418175.1 Acidobacteriota bacterium
GTGCCGCACGCACTCCACAGGCTTCGCCAAGTTATTCGCTCCATAACGCCACTCGCTCCGCTGCCGTAATCTTCGGCACCGCCGCCGCCGTGTAATGGAACTGCAACGCGCGCCGCCGCTGCGCCGTGTAATTGCTCGGCGTGCCATGCGGGATGTAGCTGTCGAATATCACCAAGCCGCACGGTTGCAACGGCGCCGCGATCCGTTCTGCCTGCATCCCTTCCATCTCACGATCACAAATCTGCAAATCGCGCTTCAAATAATGCGGCCACAGCGGGCGCAACTCTTCGCCAACTTTCACCGCGCGCATTGCTGAAGCTCTCCCCGTCTCTCCGTCTCTCTCCATATCAGCAACCCGATGCCAGCCCGGCATAAACCGCATGCAACCGTTCTCAATCCCCGCCTCATCCAGCGCGATCCACACGCCGACGACGCGCACGTCGAGCGGCAATTCAAAGTAGGCGTGATCCTGATGCCAGGGCTTCTCGCGCCCGCGCGGCGGTTTGATCAGCGCCATGCTCTGAAAAAGAACAGGCACTGCGCCCAATACGCGTTCGACCGCCGCCAGCAAAGGTGGATGCTGCGCGATGCCGAGCAGTCGCGCATCGTATTCGGCGAAATAGAGCAAGCGCCGCACGGCGTTGATGCGCTCTTCGACTGTCAGTTGATCGAGCCGGTCGCGCACGTCGCCGCGAAATTGGATGTTGGTAAATTCGGGCACCTTGCCCGCGATCAGATCGGTCAACCCGTCGAGCGCGTCTTGCACTTGCTGTGCTGAGAAAGCGTTGTGCACGGCCAGCACGCCCTGTTCGTGATAACGCGCGACCTGTGCGTCATCAATTGCGTCGAGTCCGTCAAGGCCTTCCAGCAGTCCGGCGTAATCATAAAGCTCCGGCGCGTGCAGCCCCGGCTCGTCGTCAAAACTGAATTGCGCACTTGTTGCAGCCATCTGCTTCTTAAACCTCCTTTGCCGTCTCAACTTTCAATGCGCTCGCCGCGTCCGCGCGATTGCGTGTCAAATACATCGCCAACGCCATCGCCAGCAGCGCCGCGCCCGCCAGCCCAACGCTCGACGTTACATCCAGTTTCAAATAGATAATCAACACCCCGGCGAGCATCACCGACGCCGCGATCAGTTTGTCGCCGATGTCTTTCTCTTTGAAGATCAGCCAGCCCAACAGAATCGTCAGGATGATGCCCGCGCGTTTGATGCTGATCGTGATCACGACCTGAATGTAGTTGTGCGACATCAACTGAAAGAGCAGCGCAATCGCTTCGCCCGTCCCCGCAATCGCGCACCAGCCCGGCGTCGTGCGAATCACGTGGCCGACATCGGCGCGCCGCGCCAACGCCAGCGCGCCGAAGAAAAGCGCCATGCCTACGCCAAAGCCGCAGCCCTGCGTAAAGGCGTCGGTCATCGTCACCAGCTTCTTATCAATCGGATTGGTGATCGCCATAATGAACCCGGCGATCAGCATGTAAAGGCAACCGCGTTCGCGGTAAATCGCCTTGACCGGCTCCAGCCAGCCGTTCGTCCACAGCGCCCGGTGCATCACCATCGAACCGATGAAGATCAACAGCACGCCCACCAGCGCCGCTTGCGAGATCGTCTCGTGATTGATGAGCCGTCCGGTGAAGAGCAAAAAGACCGGCGTGAACGACACATAAGGCATGCACAGCGAAATCGGCGACACCTGCATCGCGCGAAAGAACAGCAGCGTCGAACAAACGATCAGCGACACCTCGATCAACAGGTAGATGAAATACGTCGGCAACGGCGCGGCGTACCAGCCCGGCACGCCGAACAGCGGGCTGGTGTCGGGCTTGATCACCGGCGCGCCGTACAGCGCGATCTTGACCAGCAAGGCCCCGGCAAAGACTACGGCGGCGAAGAAGCGAATCCAGAAGGTCGAGGCGACCAGTTCGTGCTGGTCAACGACCTTCTTGCCGGCGATGTCTTTGAAGACGTTGGTGACGGAGGTGGTGGCGGCCATGAGCAGGCCGGTGGTGGTGAACGCTTCGGTCATAGGCTCCTAAATTATTTTTCCACGAAGGCACACGAAGAAGCACGAAGCAAAACTAGGTTCTTCGCGCTGCTTCGTGTGTCCCAGTGGAAGAGCACAGATAGTTCAAACGATTAGCCGCCTACAAAATCGCCTGCCGTTTCAGGCGGATTGTTGCTGTCGTAACGAATAGCGGCGGGATTTGTGCGCACATCCTATGTGAGGGGTTTGTGGAGCACAAGCGGCGCTAACGTATTAGCGGCGGGAAAATGTGGCTGAGGATTTCCGCGACAACGCGGTTACTGGTGGGCTGTGGCGAGGTTGTCTGTTGTGTTGGGCTGCGGTCACTGGTTGATTGATTTGCAGAAAAGCCTTGTGCTGTTTTCAGGCGAGGCCGAGTTGTTGCAAGAAACCCAGCGCGTCCCAATTCGTCCACACCTCGACGATCTTGCCGTTGCGGAAGTGGTAAACATCCATGCCGGTGACAGTCACCTGTTTGCCCGTCGGCGTCATTTCGCCGAGCGCGCCCGTATGTGTGCCACGCGCCGACCAGCGCACGGCGGCTTTGTGCTCGTCCGCGACGACGTCTTCAATTGTGTACTGCGCGGCGGGGAAGGCGGCGCTGTAACGCGCGATCACTTCCTTGATGGCCGCGCGGCCCGCGGCGATCGGGGGCGTGAGCGAATCGCTGACGTGGCCTTGCGCCGCCGGGTCCAGAATTTCATCGGCGACCGACAGATTGCCGGGACAGAATTCAGCGCGATAGCGGCGCGCGAGTGCTTCAATCATAGTTGTCATAAGGTTCTCCTGAAGGTTTGTAGTTGTAGCTGCGTTTTTGGGTACGCACGGCTTCCAGCCTGCTGGCTTGGCAAAGGACGCAATGAGAGCAAATGCGTCTTTGAATCAGTGCACGCTGGAAGCAGTGCGCACCCAAGCGTTCACTTGAGCGCAAGCGTCACGCTGTTGCTCGCCACCCCGCCGCGCGTGATGACCAGTGTGTGCGTGCCTGTGGCCAAGCCCGCCGGGATCGTCACGTTGAATTGATTCACGCCGACCAAACCCGGCGCGCGTCCGGCATAACTCACTGTGGCCGCGCGTCCGCCAATCGTTGCGGTGACCGCCGTGTTGACGTTGCCATCCTGATCGGTCACGTCAGGGCCGAGGCCGGTGCCAAACACCGAGAGGATGTTGGCTTGTCCATTCGTTTGCGTAGCGTTGAATGGCCCCGTAGCGCCGGTCAGTGCGTCAATGGCGATGGCTGCGCCTGCGCCATTCGCCGTGGCGGTGAAGATGGCGGGCGCGGTGGCTGTGACCGTGAGTTCACCTGTTGCGCTGATGCCGTTGGCATTGGTGATGACGATGTTGGCAACGCCTGCGGCAGTGCCGGCGGGGATTTGATAATTCACCTGTTCGGCAGAGACGGCAAAGAGCGGCGCCAAGCGTTCGACGCCCAGTGCATCGCGCACTTTCACCATCGTGCCGCCGAGGTTAGTGGGCAACGGCAAACTGCTCGCGCTGGCGATGCGCGTGGCAAGGTCGCGGCCAAAGGCCGCGACGATGCTCTTGTCGGCGATGCGCGTGGTGAAGCTCGCCGCCGAGACCGTCGCCGCGCGATTGACCAGCGAGTTGCTGACGTAAACGCCGTTGGGTGTGCCCGCGTAAAGCGTGCCGCCGTCGGCGAACCAGCGAATGCCGAAGCGTGAGTCAAAGCCTGCGTTGACGTATTGCCAAGTGCGGCCTTCATCGGTCGAACGCAGCGTGCCGGAACCGGTGAAGTTCGAGGCGTAATAATTGCCGCCCGCCGCGTCTATCAACCAGCCCGTGCCCGTGGGCATTGCGCCGCCTTCGGGTTGCCGCCAGGTCTGGCCGTTGTCGGTCGTGCGATAGAGCGTGTTGCCGATCACGGCGGCGACAACTGAATCTTTGACGGCAGCCACGCCGACAACAGTGACGCTAGGCAAGCCGTTGTTGACGGCTGTCCAATTTTGTCCGCCATCGGTTGAACGAAAGACGCCGCCGGTCGTTGTCGCGGCAAAGAGCGCGGTGCTCGTCGCCGCCAGATCGAAGACAAGGCGGCTGGTCAAGCCGTTGACGCCCGCCGTCCAGCTTTGCCCGCCGTCGGTCGAACGATAGACGCCGCCAACATTGGCGTTGGCGATAGTGGCGTACAGTACATTGCCGACATTGAGCAGTCGAAAGACGAGGCCGGCGGTCAAGCCACTACTGGTCTGAATAACCGTCCAGGTTTGTCCTTGATCGGCGGTGTACGCGACGCCTCCGTTAAAGCCGCCGTATACTTTGCCGTCAAACGCGAGCAGTGAATAACACTCAGCCCCGAACGTAGTGGATTGCGTCCAGGTCTGGCCTTCATCGCGCGAGATCATCACGCCCCATACTGTGCCCGTATAAAGCACGCCGTTGGCTTTCACCACGCTTCCGACCTGACGGCTGTTCAGGCCGTCATTGACCAACCCCCAGGTCGCGCCGCCGTCGGTTGAACGCGCGATGCCGTGATACCACGAACCGGCAAAGAGCGTATTGCCGCTGACAGCGAGCGAGAAGAAACTGACGACGAAC
>JANOWX010000839.1:0-2985 GCA_031418175.1 Acidobacteriota bacterium
CGTACATGCGTTTGCAACCCGCTCTAAGGCGGTGCAGGCAAAACAGTGCCGCGCAAACACCAGTGTCAAGCGGGGTGATCTGCTCGCTCCGCCCAAATTTTTTGCAGCACGTTTCCAAGGAGGATCCGATGAAACATAGCAATTTCGCCGGTCAGCGCCCGCGCACGATTCAGAACAAAAGGCGCGCGAACTGGCTGAGGTCTAAAACTTCCCGCGTCCGCAACCCGCCGCTGGCGCGAACTTCGCCACGACGCGCGGAGCCTACTTCTGGCAACTCAACTCTTGGCTGCTGTGATTTAGCCCTGTTCGTACTCGTGCCTCGCTTCGTGCAACATCGGCAAGTCAGCATCCGCTTCCTTCCACACGGCAAAGAAATCTTCGTAGGCTTGACAACGCTGCGCCGTATTGCCCGCCCGCGCCAGTCCGAGGTGCGCGAGCGGATACAAGGGCGAGAGCGGCGCATGGCCGCGTTGCGCGAGAATCTTTTGAAACTCCGCCGCCGCTTCCATCCCGCGTCCGAGTTGCAAATACGCTTGCCCGCGTATGTGTTGCGGCCAGAACTCCGCCGCCGCTTCATAACTCGTCGTGGTTTCCAGCAGGTCTAGCGCCTGCGCGGCGTTACCGCTTTGCAGCGCCAGCGCCGCGCGAATCGTGGGCAGCCAGATCGCGTTGATCACGGTGTCGTCAGGATAGCGCTGGTTTAACTCGTCAATCAGCGGCGTCACCTGCTGCGGCGCGCCGCACAAGGCCAGGGCGAGCGCCGCGCGCGGCAGTGAGGCGCGCCCACGGGCGAATTGCAAGCCTTGCGTCGCGTCGGCTTGGGCGCGCGCGAAATCGGCCAGCGCCACGCCGCGCAAGGCCTGCTCCACCGCAAAGCGCGCGGCCAGTTCTTTGGTGTCGCCACGCGCGGCCAAGTCAATCGCACGGCGTGCGTATTCCTGCGCCTGCCGCCATTGTCCCGCGCAAGCCGCCGCGCCGGCTTGCCAGTCGAACGCGACGAATTCGTCCGGCCTGCCATGCGCCCAATCGAGTTGCTGTTGCATGCCCGGCGTGTCGCCCTCTATGCACGCAATGAAATAGAGGGCCGCGTGGATATTGGTCAGATCGAATTTTTGCGCGAGCGCTTGGCGGGAGATGTCTTTGGCTTCCGCCAACTGATTGACGCGCAAGAGCGACCGTCCCAAATAAAAGTACGCGGGCGCAAAATTGGGGTTGAGTTGGATGGCTTCGCGGCCTTCGGCAACGGCTTGGTCGTGGCGTCCCAGCAGGTCGTAAGCGACTAGCAAATCAATCGGCGCCGTCGAGGTGCGCGGGTAGATGCGCTTGAACAGGGTCGCCGCCTCCAGTGCCTTGTGCATATCGCCGGTGAACATGTAGTGATAGCGAAAGGTGACTTGCAGTTGTTCGCGTTCAAACGCGGGGACGGCCAGGAAATCGGGCGCTTCGGCGTGCGCGGCCAAGAGCGCTGCAGCTTCGCGGTGTAAATCTTCAGCGCCCGCGCAGGCTGCGGCTAGAAACGCGGCTTGTTCGTCCGCCGGACGTTCGAGCGCCGCATGATAAAGCTCCTTGATTTGTTCCCAACGCGCAGCTTCCATGGCGATTCAAGGTATTCAAAGTAGGACATACTTTAATCTGTCCTGCGCATCCGGCTACCCTGACAGACTGACAGACTAAAGTATGTCCTACCCAGTGACATCCCGCCGCAATTCGCGGTAGAGCCAAGCCTGCGCCACGCTCCATTCGCGGCGCACGGTGCGTTCGCTGAGGTGCAGCACCGCGGCCACTTCTTTTTCAGACAAGCCGCCGAAAAAACGCAACTCCACAACGCGGCTCTGGCGCGGATCGAAGGCGGCCAGCGTCTGCAAGGCATCATTGAGCGCCACCAAATCAGGGTCAAACGGTTGCGGTTCAGCCGCCGCCGCGCTCAGCGAAACGCGCAGCAGTGCGCCCGCGCGTTTCTGTTGCTGGCGGCGGCGCGCGTAATCCACCAACACATTGCGCATCAGGTTGGCTGCCACGCCGAAAAAATGCGCGCGATCCTGCCACTCCACCTGCTGCCAATCAATCAGGCGCAAATAGGCCTCGTTGACCAGCGCCCCGGTTTGCAAGGTATGCGCGGCGCGTTCCTTGCGCAGATAGGCGTGCGCCAGCCGCTCCAACTCGGCTTCGACGAGCGGGGCGAGTTGCGCGAGGGCTGCGCTGTCGCCCGCGCTCCACGCCATCAACAGACGTGTGACTTCGTGTGTGCCTCCGTGGTTGGAAGAAACTGCCTGCCATCTGCCGCGCCTCAAACGGTTCAGGGAATTGCTGCTCAGTGCTGCCCGAATGGCGCGCAATCTAACACAGCCCCGGCGCGCGCGCCATTTTTCCAAAATCGTTTGTCCGCTTTGTCCGCCGGAATGCGCCTTAGTCAGTAGAGGTCACCAAAGCTCAAATTAGCAGTGTCCGGCAAGCTGCCAGTTTGCCGCTGACTTCGTCTGCGCCCAATCGGAAGACCGGCACGCGGGCAATTCGCCGGCTATTCCGGCGCGCAGAACCAGCGTCAACCCAAGCCGTAAGAGCGCGCGAATCAGAACCGGAGGCAATTCGATCCGGGCAACATCGCGCGCAGGAGAAAAACCGTGAAGCCAAAAAGAATAAAGAACACTTCCCTATTCGCCGCCACATTCTGGGCGCTGTTGCTGATCGCCGCGCCTGGCCAAACCAGCTTCGGGCAAGCGCAAACGCCGCGCGCTAACTCTACCGAAGACTTCTTCAAACGCGGCGTGGCCCGTTATCAACAAGGCGATCTCGACGGCGCCTTCAACGATTTTGACCACGCGCTTGAACTCGCCACGCTGCTCTCGCCCGGCGGCGCGGCGGCCAATCACATCGGCATCATCAACCCCGCAGCTTCGGTGCTGTATTACAACCGCGGCGTCGTGCGTTACGACCGCCGCGATTGGGAGGGCGCGCGGGCCGATTTCGAAGAAGCCCTCACGCTCA
>JANOWX010000840.1:0-6096 GCA_031418175.1 Acidobacteriota bacterium
GAATTTCAGCTTCTCCAAAAATCGCAGGCTTAACGGTATATTCGCGGCGGCCTCTGGCTCTTCGGCTTCGATGAAATAATGCTTGAGGCCGATTTGTTTGCCTGCACGCAAGACCGCCGCCCAATCCACTTTGCCCGTGCCCAGCACGACGCTGGTGTCGTCGGTGGTGTCGCCGGTCAAATCGCCCGGCACATCTTTGCGCAAGTCTTTGAGGTGCGCCAGCACGAAGCGGCGCGGATATTTCAGCAAGAGCTTGGCCGCATCCTGCCCGCCGTGCGTGGCCCAAAACACATCAAGCTGAAAGCTGACCAATTCCGGCTTGGCCTGTTGCACCATCCAATCGAACAGCGTGCCCGCGCCATACGGTTGAAATTCATAGCCGTGCGGGTGGTAGCAAAATTTCAACCCGGCGGCCTTGAGTACCGCGCCCGCTTGATTGAAGACCAGCACCGCCTGCTTGGCTTGTTCCAGCGTGAAAGGATGCTGATGCGGAATCCACGGATTGACGACGTATGTCACGCCCAGCGCGCGCGCATCACTGACGATCTCATTCAGCTTGACGCGCAGGTCGTCGAAATCCACGTGCATGCTGACGGCTTTCAACCCGGCCTTGTCGAGTTCAGCGCGAAAGGCCGCCGCGGTCAGCCCGTAATAACCCGCCGTCTCGACTTCGCGTATGCCCATTGCGCGCACGCGGGCGAGCGTAGCCGCCACGCCATCGCGTTCGAACTCGCGGCGCATGCTGTAAAGCTGCACGCCGACCGGCCCTTTGAACGAGCGCCCAATGCCCGCCGGATCTTTGGCCGGTTTGCTGGGAGCCGCTTGCAAGACCGACGGTTGCCGCAAGCCAAACGAAGGCTCAGGCGTTTGCATCATTGCGCTACGGAAAGGCAAGGTCACCGCACAGAGTCCCAACACCAGCGCCACACCCAGCCAGACACTCGTTTGCGTCACTTCCCTTCCGAGGCGAAACAGGCTTTTGAGAGGGTAAGCCGCAAGCTTATCAAGGTTGCTTCTCATCATTCGTCCTGGCGTCCTGGCGTCCTGGCGTCCCGGCATCCTGGCGTCCCGGTTTTTGCTCAGGGTTAATCGGAAAACCGCTGCCGCGCAGTGGTTCGTTGTCGTGGGTTGATTCGTAGGATGGCGCGGAGTTTAGCAGCGCGGTTGAAAAATGAAAATAGCTCTCTTGTGCTGGCACCCCGCCCGTTAGCATTGGATGGCTGGTCACTTCCATTGCAACACGAAATCCATCACAGCCTGGCAGGTTTTCAATTCAACCACTGTATTCGGCGCATTTACCACTTCCGCTTCTTTCCGCAATTTCAGCCGCTCAGCCGCATCCCAAGCCACCGGGCGCGGGCGCTTTTCGGCAGTCTCAGTTGCGGGTGCCGCGCGTGCCACCAGCCAATACTTGCCGGGCACCAACGACGCAAAGCTGAATTCGCCGCTCGCGCCAGCCTCGGCTTCGGCATAACGCAGCACATCATCTTTGGCCTCGGTCTCCGCCGGAACCAAAAAGACGCGTAAGCTGGCCGGCAGTTTTGCGCCTACCGCTGGTTTCACCACACCTTTCAAACTGGCCGCACCGGGCGCGGCGTTGACGACCAATCCGCTGACCTTGTCGCCCGCTTTGACGGGCAAGCCATTGCGCGCCGGATCGGGCAGCGCGGGATTGGCGGGCGTCAGCGTCAAGGCTTTGAGATACCAACTCGCATCGGGAAAGCGCGCGGCGCTGCGGTAACGCCCTGTGCTCAGCCCGCGCAAGGTGAACGCGCCTTGCGCGTCGGCGACGGCGGGCGTGCTTACGCCCAAGGCGGCGAGGTCAATTTCCGGCTTGGGGTTCGGGTCGTCTTTGCGGGTGAGGATGACAATTTCATCCAGTTGGGATTCTCGTGGATTGGCGCATTTGGCGGCTGCCGCTTGCGCTGCCGCATCAGCGGGCTTTTCGAAAACAACTTTGCCTTTGATAACAGCGAGCGGCGTCATGGCCAAATCCACACCGCTCAGGTCAGCGCCGTTGACGGTGACGCGGCGCGGGGCGGCGGCGGATTGGTTGTCATCGCCCAGCGAGACTTGCGTGGCAATGAGTTCGTATTCGCCGTTGGGCACGCCATAAAACCCGAAGCTGTTTTGTCCCGCGATGGGAATCATGATGGTCATGGCGACGGCCTCAGTCGCACCGGGACGTTTCAGCAAGACCAGCGTCGAGCTTTGCACCGCCACCATTGTGTTGCCCGGTGCCAGCCCCGTCACCTTGCCGCTGATGACGAAGCCGCTTTCACCGCGATAGCGAATGTCCATGCCGCTGAGTTCCTCGCCGCTCTGCACGGTGACGGGCGTCGCGGTGTCGCGCGTTGCGCCCGGGTAATAAGCCGGCACATTGCCCATGAATGGAGAAGTTGTTCCCAACGAGAAACCCGTTGCACCGGCGACGATCAAGTACTTGCCGGGTTGCACGCCGTATAAACGATAGACGCCGCGATCATCTGTCTGCCGCATGATGATCTGTCCGCTGCCGAGATCCATTGAGAACGCCGCGCTAACCGGCGCGGCTGGATTGAGCGAAACCGTGCTCACCTCAACACCAACCACCGGTTCGCCAGTGGCCGTGGTGACTTTGCCGGTGATGACGCCGCCTTTGCGCAGCACCAGCGTGACGCTTTCGCCCAGGTAGTGATATTCAGGGTTGGCTGGGTCTAGGGGTTGCGCGGGCAAATAGCCCGGTGCTCTGGCCACGACTGTGTATGGCGCAGTATCAAGACCGGTCGCTTCGAACTTGCCTTCGGCATCTGTCTTGAGGGCCATGCGGCCGCTCATCATTTTTTCAAGTTTTCCGCTCAGCGCGATTATCGAGACGACGGCGCGCGGGATTGGCTGGCCGTCCTCGCCAACCACGCGGCCGCTGATCGTGCCGGTGCTGCGTTGCGCAGGTGCTGTTGCGCAAAGACAGAGTAGCGTTAGCAATGAGCGGCAAATAGTTGCATTCAGAAACGAAGTGCGGCTGAGCTTCATGACTATTTCTCCTTCGTGGTTAAATCAACGACGAGCAAAACCTCTTGCCGGGCATTGTCGGCCAGCACGACGGTTTGCGTGCTGTTCTGCGATTTCACGGCAGCGTTATCCGGCGTGCGGATGCTGGCGACGCTCACTTCATAAACACCGGGAACAATGCCATCAACCGTGAATTGGCCGCGCGCATCCGCCTCGGCGAATGCCGTTAGGTTGCCAGCGCCGGTGTCTTTTTGCCTGGCGATGACCCTGATTCTGGTGCCCGGTGGCAGCGCGCCGCCGCGCACTTCGACGCGTCCCGTCAGGCTGGCAGTGCCGAAGGCGACAACGAGCCGCACGTTATTGACGGCCGCGGTGCCGGTGACTTCCAGCTTGGCAATGGCGGCGCCATTCTGCTCGACGCGCAATAATTTCAAGGTGCGCTCTTTCGGGTTGTTGAGAGTGATATTGAATTTGCCTGGGCGCGCGCCGCTGAGTTTGAACGAACCATCCGGCCCCACTGTCCCCATCGCCATGCTCGACATGGCAGTCATCATGGCCGAGGGGTCTTTGGCATCCATGTCAGGCAGCGCTTGCACAATCGTGCCAGCCAACTTGGCGAGCAGCTTCGGGTCTTGCGCGCCATCCAGCACGACGCGGCCAACGATCACCGCGCCTTTGGACATTTTCAATTCCAAGCCGCTGACATCGCCGTTGACATCAACGTTGAGCGGCTCGCCATAAAATTCCGAGCCGGAGCCCATCAGCGCCGTAATGTTCATAACGCTGATCGAATAACTGCCCGCTGCCAATCCTTCCAGCCGGAACTCGCCTTGCGAATTGGTGGTGGCGGGCGTCATGCCAAAGGGCACGCCGCCTTCACTCCTGGTTTTCGAACTGTACGCGATCATCACGCCCGGTACGGGCTTGCCGGTATCGGCTTCAATCACGCGGCCGCTGGCGGCGAAGCCTTTCTTGGCGTCGGCGCGCACCATCACGATGTTGACGCCTTCGACTTCGGCGCCGGGAACGATCTCGATGATGCGGGCTTCGGCTTCATTGGCGGTGCGCGGGTGATAGGTCAGTTGAAAGTCCTTGCTCATGCCGAACAGCGCGGTCTCATTCGGCTCAGCGCCCACGGCCACCAGATAGCGGCCCGGCTCAATGCCGAACAGGCGGTAGGCGCCGCGATCATCCGTGCGGTTCAGCGAGAGCAGCGCCGGGCGCGCGGGTTCGTTGAGCTTCTTGCCTTGCGCATCCAAGCGGATGAGTTTGACGGCCTCTTCGATCAAGGGGCGATTTTCGTCATCGGTGACTTTTCCGGTGATGACGCCGCCGCGCCGCAAACCGAAATTGAGGTTCTCGATATTCTCGTCAGCCGCGACATTGACGGGCTGTCCGGCGCGGAAGGGTTCGTCCTTCTGCTCTTTGACGTAGACGGGCGCATAAACCTGCAAGCGGTATTTGCCCGCAGGCACTTTGCTGAACCGGAAATTGCCATCGGCATCGGTCGCGGCCTTCAACGGCGGCGCCTGATTCAGCATCTCCATGCCTTCGGCTTCGCGTTGCAACAACACTTGCAGGCCCGCGAGCACGCCGCCCTCCACAGTGACGCGCCCAGCCACAGAGGCTGTCCCGGCGGTTTGCGGCGTTTGTTGGGCAAGCGCGCCTGCCGGCCAAATCACGGCCAACAACAGAATTATCAATCGTGATAAAGGGCGGGATAAAGGGGCCGATCTCATGGCTACTCCTGGAAAAGTTGGCGCAACCCGGCCAGCGCGCCAGTTTGTGTTGAGCGGGGTTAAAAAGTTACGGAAGCCGCTGCTTCAAACAGTAACCGTTTTGCCGTGCTTGCTGGCGTGACGTTTCAGCCAGCGTTCCAAATCCACTGGTTTGGTGAATGCCAGTACGGCTTCGGCCAGCTTGCCCAAAGTCGGGCTGGGCAAACCTTCGATTTGCTCTTTCAGCGCAGGGCTCAACGCGCCGAACTTGCTGACCAGCAGGCGCAACAGCAGCTTGCGCTCACCACGCTCTTCGCCAACCTCTTCGCCGCGTTGCATCCCCCGGCGTTCCCAATGTGTCATGTAGGGCATTTTCTTGACTCCTTTCTTTGCTTCGATTTCATCATCGAGCTTGCGTTCCAATTCTGGCGGCAATTGGTAGAGCCAGTCAATGAAGCGCAGCAATGATTGCACGTATTCTTGGCGATAACCTTTCCGCACCAGCAACTCCAACAACAACCGTTTGGCGTCATACTGCCGGTCAAGCCGCTTGCCCACCACCCGCGTCTGCAACTGCGCCAGCACAACCAGCGCAAACGGTTCGCCGCTGGCGGCCAGTTCTGCCTCGCGCCCGCGCCAATCCGACAGGTTGACCACGGGAAACTCAAAGACCAAACGGCAGCCCCAACGCGACGTTTCATAGCGGCCCAATTGCGTGCGCGCGGCGCTGCCGGTCACCACGCCCAGGCTCACGACCTCCAATTCATAGCGATCGGTGATGCGGTAGTTGTAAACATACATGCGCCGGTTGAAGACGGCCCGCGCGCGGCCCTGCACTTCGCTGTGAAGCAGTATTTGCAGCGGCGTGCCGGTGCGCAACCAAACTTGCGCGAGCTTATCGGCGAAACGCGCGCCTGTCACGTTACGCGGACTGAGCTTCACCAACTCCTTGTCCAAAAAGATTGGCGCGCGCGTCCAATCAATCTCCGCCGCGATGGCGGGAAAGAAATAGCGCAGGAAATCCTCAAAATGTTGATCCAGCAAATCCTTCCACGCGCTGTCTGGCGCGGCGCTGGCGGCTGGCGGTTGTGGCGTTCGTTTCATCGGCAATCACGCTTTCGGTTTGAATCCCTGCCCGCGCAAAATCCGGCCACTCTTTGCGCCGGTATGCTGGCCCTGTTCGATGACGACCTGCCCGTTGACAATCACATACTGAAACCCAGTCGCATACTGTTTGGGCTGTTGAAACGTTGCATTGTCCTTAACGGCCTTTTCATCAAAGACCACCACATCCGCCGCCATGCCCGGACGCAACACACCACGATCCCACAGGTTGAATGTCTGCGCGGGCAACGAAGCCATCTTGCGAATCGCTTCTTCCAAACTG
>JANOWX010000841.1:0-8808 GCA_031418175.1 Acidobacteriota bacterium
GTCGGTTATTTCTGGCCGACTACCGACTACCGACTACCGGCGACTATAACTTGGTGGCAGCCACTTTCTCGATCACATAGGCCTCGATCACGTCGCCGATCTTGTAATCGTTGAAGCGTTCGATGGTGATGCCGCATTCGAAGTTCTGTTGGACTTCGCTGGCATCGTCCTTGAAGCGGCGCAAGCTGCCGATGGGCGCTTCAAAAATCACCACGTTGTCACGGATGAGGCGCGCCTGCGCGGTGCGTTTGATCGAGCCGTTGAGCACCAGACAACCCGCGATATTGCCGATCTTGGGCACGCGGATGATGTCGCGGATGGAGGCTTTGCCGAGCACGACTTCTTTGCTCGTCGCATCGAGCATCCCGATCATCGCGTTGGTAATCTCTTCTTCGACCTTGTAAATGATCGAATGCAGCCGGATGTCCACTTGTTCCTGCCGGGCGATTTCTTCGGCGCGCGCTTCGGGCCGCACGCTGAAGCCGATGATGACGGTGGCCGCGCCGACCGACGTCGCATTCGAGGCGCTGGCCAACAACACGTCGTCATAGGTGATCGCGCCGACACCGGCCCGGATGATACGGACTTTGACTTTGTCGGTCGAAAGCTTTTGCAAAGTATCCTTAAGCACTTCGACCGAACCTTGCACGTCCGCCTTGAGAATGACGAGCAGTTCCTTGACCTCGCCGGTCGCCAATTGCACCGCCAGTTGATCCAGCCCGCGCGCCGCCGAACGGGCCAACGCAGTGGTGCGGGCTTTGGCCTGGCGGAACTGGGAAATGGATTGCGCCTTGCTGATGTCGTCCACCACTTGGAACTGATCGCCCGCGCCGGGCACGCCTTCCAAGCCGAGCACTTCGACCGGCATGGCGGGGCCGACTTCAGTAATGCGTTCGCCGCGATCGTTCATCAGCGCGCGCACCTTGCCGTAATAGTTGCCGACGATGAACGGTTCGCCGACTTTGAGCGTGCCGTTTTGGACGAGCACGGTGGCGACCGCGCCGCGCCCGCGATCCAGCTTGGCTTCGAGCACGGTGCCGGTGGCCATGCGTTTCGGGTTGGCTTTCAAATCCATCAGGTCGGCTTGCAGCAGAATCATTTCCAGCACGCCGTTGATGTTCTGCTTCATCTTGGCCGAAACCTCGACCATCGTGGTGTCGCCGCCCCAACTGTCCCAGAGCAAGCCGCGGTCGGCCAGTTCTTTCTTGACGCGTTCGGGGTTGGCGTCGCCTTTATCAATCTTGTTGATCGCCACGATGATCGGGACGTTGGCGGCTTTGGCGTGTTCGATCGCTTCGATGGTTTGCGGCATGACGCCGTCGTCTGCGGCCACGACCAGCACGACGATGTCGGTGACTTTGGCGCCGCGCGCGCGCATCAACGTGAACGCCTCGTGGCCGGGCGTATCCAGGAAGACGACACGGCGAATGTCCGCCGGGTTATCGGGGTTGGGCACGGCGACCGAATAAGCGCCGATGTGTTGCGTGATGCCGCCCGCTTCGCCATCGGCCACGCGGGTGGAGCGGATGCCGTCGAGCAAGCTGGTTTTGCCGTGATCAACGTGACCCATCACGGTGACGACGGGGGCGCGCAGATCGGTGTCATCCATCGCTTCGGGCGTGATCTCGAATTCGGACTCGATGATCATTTCCTCGAATTCGCCGAAGGCGACATCCCAGCCGTAAACCCTGCCCAGGTCTTTGGCCAGGTCCTGGCTGATGACCTGATTGATCGTGGCCATCACGCCGCGTTTCATCAATTCAGCCACCACATCGCGCGGTTTGGCTTCGGCCTTCTCGGCAAATTCGCGGACGGTGGTGCCTTCGACCAGACGCAGCGGTTTCAATTCAACCGGGGCCTGCCGCACTTGCTGCTGCGGCGCCTGAAAGCCCTTGCGCAATTGGTTCTGGCGGTCAGGCGTGGCGTCCTTGTCGCCTTTGCGATGTGTGGTGTGCCGGCCTTTGTGGCGCGCATCAGGCGGCGGCACGTAGGTGTGCAATTGCGGCTTGCCCGATTCCAGCAAATGAACGCCGGTACCGCGCCGGCGGTCGCCCGCTACCCCCGCCTCACCTGTGCGCGGCGCGGGGCGGCCATCGCGTCCGAGTGGGCCGGTTCCGGCTTGCCCGAGTTGACCTGGTTGCCGCAATGGCCCGGTGCGCCCGTCGCGTCCGATGCGCGGTTGCGGTAGTTGGGGCAGCGGCTGAAAGGGTTTAGCCGGCGCCAGCTTGATCACGGTGGTGCGGTTCGCCGGATGTCCGTGGGGCGCGCGCGGTGAAGCAGGCGAACTGGTAGTTGTCGTGGGCGCCTGCTTGGTGACTGGCGGCACGTCCAATTTGCCGGTAGACGGCCTGGGTGGCTTCAACGGCCCAGACCCTGGGACCATAGGCGGCACGATGGCGGCTGTTTCAGCAACAGGCGTCACTGGAATCTCAACTGTTCCAACCGGCTGTGCGAGGGCGGGTGCGGGTGCGATTGTTTCCTCCTGGATTGCGTGCCTTGCTTCAGGCTCAGCCGTGTGGGCGGGCGGCGCCAGCGGCGCGGTCGCGGGAACTGCGGTGGGCGTTTCCGCCGGCGCCTCGTTAGCAACCTCTTTAGCAAGAGGCACAGGCGGCGCAACGTGCGGCGCCGCGGCGGTTGGTGCGGGTTTGACCAGCCGTGTCGCGGGCGGCGGCGCGGTAAGTTTGCGAACTTCTTGCGCGAGTGCGGGTGCAACCGCTTGTACATTTGGTTGTTGAGTCGCGGCAGCCGGAGGTGTGGCAAGCGCCGCAGGCAAAGGCGCGGTGGTTGGCGCATCAGCTTGCGCGGGCGGTGTGGCGTGTTTGATCAAACGCGCCGTGCGCGGCGCGGCGGCTTGCTCTTTTTTCGGAAAATACGTCTCGCGGATTTTGTCCGCGACGGCATCAGGCAGCGTGTTCGAGGGAACGCTTACGTCTACGCCCAGGCGGCGTGCGTCTTCGATGACTTTGCGATTTTCGAGCTTGAGTTCTTTGGCAAGATCGTAAACTCGGACCTTGTTAGCGATAGACCCCATTGATTCCTTCCAAAAGAAAAGCCAGCGTGTCAATTTTCCCGCGGGGGCATCCCGCAGGGGAAACGCTGCTTTTCCGCTGCTCGAATAATCAAAGCCTCAGCGTACTCACATCAGCCCCTCCGCTGGCAATGACGCGCGGCGGCGTATTGCAAGCCCGCTTTGCAATCCAGCTTGCAAGTGGGGCCTGCCACGACCACCTGGCGCCGTGTTTTTCAACGTTCCCTGTTTCATAACAGCTTCATGGCCTTCATAGCTATTCTTCTGCAGGGGCTTGTGCAGCCGAATCCGCAGTCGCAGCTTCAGCTTCAGCAGCTTCTACAGCCGCAGTTTCGGTGACGGCTTCTTCAGCCTCTTCACCGGTTTCTTCACCCGTCTCCGCGTTGGCGTCAGCGGCGGTTTCTTCATCCGCGACTTCGCCAAACTCGTCACCGGCCTCTTCATCAGCCGCTGTGCCTTCGTATTCTTCAACGTAATCTTCGTCGTCCGGGTCGGCTAGGCGTTCGCGGCGCGCATCGGCAATCTGTTGGGCGGTATCAATCAAGTCTTCCGCTTCGTCCACGCTCAGATCAAGCCAGTCGCAGATGTCGTCCACCGAGGCATCGGCCAGTTGTTCGATGGTCTCGATGCCATGTTCGGCCAACGTTTCAGAGTCAGAAGGCGTAATGCCTTCGATAAAGGTGAGCGGGACCACCGGCGCAGAGAGCATCTGCTCCATTTGCGTGGCGATCTCGCGCTTCATCTCTTCTTCGCTGCGGATGTCAATATCCCAGCCGACCAACCGCGCGGCCAGCCGCACGTTCTGGCCGCGTTTGCCAATCGCCAAAGACTGCTGCTCGGTTTCGACTGTCACCTGCAATTTCTTTTGCTCGAAATCAATCACCGTCACCTTGCTGACCTTGGCCGGCGACAGGGCGTTGGCGGCAAAGATGGCCGGGTCTTCCGACCACTCGATGATGTCAATTTTTTCGCCGCGCAACTCGCGGATGATGGATTGCACGCGCGAGCCTTTCATGCCCACGCAAGCGCCCACCGGATCAACGTCGCGTTCATTCGACATCACGGCGATCTTGGCGCGGTCGCCCGGTTCGCGCACAGCGGCCTTGATGACCACGGTGCCGTCATAAATTTCGGGCACTTCCATTTCAAACAGCCGTTTGACCATGTCCGGGCTGGTGCGCGAAACCTCGATCTGCGGGCCGCGCGATTCTTTGTTCACATTGCTGATCACGCAGCGCAGCCGTTCGCCCTGGGTGAAGTTTTCGACGCGCGATTGCTGCGATTTCGGCATCACGGCTTCGACGCCGTTGCCCAGGTCGAAAATCATCTTGCCGCTCTCAAAGCGTTTGATGAAGCCGTTGACCAGTTCGCCCAGCCGCCCGATGTATTCCTCATACACGTTGTTGCGTTCAGCCTCGCGCACTTTTTGCAGGATGATCTGCTTGGCCGTCTGGGCGGCGATGCGGCCCAAATCTTCCATCGGGCGCGGCAATTCGAGCATGTCGCCGACTTCCGCGCCTTCGCCGACTTCGTCGTTGGCTTCGAGGACGGTCAACTCGCGCGCCGGGTCTTCCACTACTTCGACCACGGTCTTGATCGCATACAACTCAATCGTGCCGCCGTCCAGATTGTAACGGGCGTGCAAATCTTCGCCGGTGCGGAACTGCTTGCGCGACGCGGTAACAACTGCATCTTCGATCGCGCTGATGATGACCGAAGGGTCAATCTTCTTCTCTTTGCTGAGCAGCTCGATGTTTTGTGCAATGGAACTCAAGTTCATTTTTCTACCGGTAGTCGGTAGTCGGTAGCCGGTAGCCGGTAGTCGGTAGCCGGCAACCATTAAACATTTGGTTGCTGCCTACTGCCTACTGCCTACTGCCTACTGCCTACCGTTTTCAAGGTTCTATCTCAACATTCGCTTTCAAAATCTTCACCAGCGGCAGCCGTTGCTGTTTGCCGGTTTCATCTTCGAGCAAGGCCGCCCAATCAGCTTGAAGCTCGCCTGCCTTGTCCAATCCAAGCAGCTTGCCGTGGTAGTTGCGTTGGCCGTTGAGCGGTTCCGACAACTTAACGTGGGCCGGCAAACCGGCGAAGCGCTCGTAATCAGCCGCCTTGTACAACCCGCGATCCAGCCCCGGCGAAGCGACTTCGAGCAAATACTGCGCGGGGATGAAATCCTCTACATCCAGATGCACGCTCAGATTGCGGCTGACTTCGGCGCAATCGTCCACCGTCACACCGCCGGGCTTGTCAATGTAGACGCACAGGGTCAACTGCCGTCCGCCAGCCCATTCGACATGCACCAACTCCAACTCCAGGCGAGCAACGATGCGTTCGACTAATTCCTGAACGCGCGGATCGAGTTTCACTGAATGGGGACTCCCGCTTGCCAGTGGCTGGTCATTCTGAACTGTCACGTTGAACTGTCGCGCAAACCCGCCACCGAAGATGAAAAAGGTGGGCGCGACCGCCCACCTCAAGTAAGGCGGATACTAGCCGAAAGGGTTGGGCAACGCAAGCGCCAATACTGAAGGGCCTGCGCACAGCCCTTGCGCCGCACGCCCATCAGTATTGGCGCTGCACAATCCAGCGCCCAAGCCGCCTCACAACTCGGGTGCATCAGGTAAGCTGAACGTCTCAGCCGCGACCAAGTTGAATTGCCCGGCGGCGAGGTCCGCAACTAAATCGAAAAACTGCACCGCACCCGCGCCGAAATCCGCCACGCACACACACGGGCGATGCTTACGATAAAGCGTCCCCGCGTTGATAATCGTCAGTTCATCGAAGCTGCGCACCAGCCGTTGATGCGTATGGCCGTTGAGCACAAACCGGTATTCGCGCCGGTTCACCAATTGCCAGAGCGGATAGTTGGAATGAGTCTGCAACACATCATCCTGCGGCCAGACGCCCGCCATATCGTCGCCGCCCAAACCGTGACAAAGCAGCGCCGTGCCCGCGACCGTCTCTAACCGCCGCAGCACCGGCAAATTCGGCAAATACTCCCACGCCGGCACGCGCAAATCGAAACGCGAAGTCACCTCCGGCATGCCGCGCATCTCGCCCGCAAACAGCCAGCGTTCGTGATTGCCGCGCACCGCCACAACGCAGTGTTCGCGCAGCAACTCGATGGTGCGGTTCACATCGCCCGGTCCATCCACGATGTCGCCCACCGCACAAATCAAATCGAGTTGCTGCGTTTGGAAAAATTCGAGCGCCGCCGCCAGCCGCCCGTCTTCGCAATGAATGTCGCCGAGCAGGCCGATGCGCCGCAGCAGGTTCGGATTGTTTTGGTCAGGTTCCAGCATCAGCAAGTGTTTATCACAAGTGGTGATTAGCCGGTAGGCAGTTGGCGGTAGGCGGTTGGCGGTCTGACTTCTGGTTTCTCAATAAAAAAACTCCACGCCGATCTTTCAACCGGCGTGGAGACCATCGCTACAAGCTCTCTTGTTGTACGTCAATTTCGGCTACGGCCAACGAGGCCTCGCTGGATTGGCCCAACCACAAGTTTTGTGACGGCGGCGCTCACACTGCGCATCAACCCTGGCCAATTGCGCGGTTCACCTTGTTCCGTTTACCGGCAAGGCTTACTTGAAACCGACCCGCACGGTATTGGCCGCGACGCCCTCCACCGTCAGCGCCAATTCCACTTCGCCGCGCCCGCTCAGTGCGCGCGGCACGAGCACATTCAATTGATCCAGCCCGACCAAGCCGCCCTGCGCCCCGGCAAAATTCACCGCGCCGTCCAAGCCGCCGATGCGCACGTTCACCGTAGCGAGGTCGCGGCGGTTACGAAACCCCGTGCCGAAGAGCAACAGGAAAACCTGTTCCTGCGGATTACTCACGTCGAGCGGCACAGCGACAAAAAGGCCACAGCGGCGGGGACTGGCTTGCCCCTGGCACTGGTAAAAACACCAGCACCCGCTTGCTGCGGCTGCTTGTAAAATCCGCTAACGGTGGAAACTAAACGTCAAAGAAACCAGCCCCCATTTATCGTTCGACTTGAGTGCCAGAGGAGTATTGAGCGCGTCCCCTTCGGTTGCTTTCAGTGAGGTGCGAAGCGGCCGCGCACCGCCGCCCTTGCAAGCACGTATTGAGCGCGTCCCCTTCGGTTGCTTTCAGTGAGCTATGACAAAAAGGTAGTCGTTTGGGACTTGGCACGGCGCGAGCGAACCGCGACGCTCAACGAACACAAGGATGTTATCGCCGCCGCTGCTTATTCACCGGATGGCAAGTTATTTGCCACGATGAGTAGCGGGCGTGATCCCCGCGCCGTTATCTGGGATGCCGAGCGTTTGACGAAAGTCGCTGAATTGATCGGGCCAAACGACCATGTGTCTTCAATTGCCTTTACGCCAAACGGACGGTTGTTTGTCGGGGCTGGCGACCCAGACAAAAAAGTCACGCGAAACGTTTGGGAGGTTGGCACTTGGCTCAAGCTGGCGACCTTACACTACGAAGGCAGCTTTTTGTTCTCTCCTGATAGTCGTTTGCAATTAAACAGCGACTGGTAAGCTTTAGAGTTGTCATCTAGGCGTGAAGTTGTGAAAGGCGGAGGGCAACCCTTTGGTGAGGGCGCGCTGTCATCTGACGGTACGCGATTGGCTGGGGTGGATGGCGGCGGCTTCGTCAGCTTCTGGGATGTCAGTCGAGCTTGGGCGGCAACTTCAACACGGTCGCCTTCAAGTGAGCACGCGCTGCGGCCAGGCCAAACAGAAAGCCGTCGCCAAGTTAAAAGACATGGTCGCGGTCGGGCGCCGGTTATTGCCGCAAATCAAGCATTGGTTAAAGACGGGCCAAGTCGCGGCGGGCAAGCTCATTCACGTCGGACTGCAGGAAGCGCGCGCCATCGTCAAAGGCAAACGGCAAGTGAAGTTCGGCTTCAAATGGCGCATCAATCGCTTGTGCGGAGGCTACGTGTTTGGCCGGCGCGTGGCGGCGCAGGCCGACGAGAACCGGCAGCCGGCGGGCGCTTTGAAAGATTACTGGGAAGTGTTCGGCAAGACGGCGACGCCGGAGATGATCGTTTACGACCGTGGCGCGAGCGCGGCTGCCGTAGCCCCGGAACTGTGCAACTTGTCATTACCCAAATCTTTGCACGAATTCAGCCCGCGAATGCGGGCGGCAGCATAAAGCCAGGGATGCAGGCGTAGCCGGAACCCCTGGAACACGTCAAGTTGAAGCGCCAAGCCCGCGCAGGCGGGCGACAGCCATTCGCTGATGGGCCACAATCTGTCGCCCGCCTGTGCGGGCTTGGCTCGTAATCGCCAATGTTCCCAGGGTTCCGCGCGTGACGCGCTGCACCCTGGGCTTTATGCTGCCGCCCGCCTTCGCGGGCTAAAAATCGAATCGCACTTTTCGTGCAAAGTTTTGGGTAATGACAAGAACTGTACAAAGCCGGCGTGGCGCAGGTCGGGATCCCCCCGCGCGGACAAGGCGCCTGGCTGGTGGAAGAGAAAGAACAAAAAGTAGTGAAGAGCGAACGTGGCAAGACCGAAGGCAGCATCGGCAAACTCAAGAGCAGCAAATACCGCTTTTCAGGACGACCGGAACGCAGTGTGGCGACGCAGGAAGCGGCGGGCCAGCGGGTGATAGTGTCGGCCAATTTGAACACCTTGCTGCGGGATGTGGTGCAACAGGACAAAGCCGCACGCCAGACACAAAGCTGAACGAAGAAACGGCGCAAGCAGCGGGATAAAAGAAAGAAAAGAAAGAAAAGAAAATGATAGGTGAGAGAGGCTCACAAAGGCGCTGTATAGCCTTGTGATTTATGCGACACGCTC
>JANOWX010000842.1:0-1846 GCA_031418175.1 Acidobacteriota bacterium
TGGCCGGAATCCGCGACATACAGATTACCGCTGGGATCCAATTCGACGGCGCGCGGATTGAGCAGCGCAATGTTATTGGCCGGGCCGGGGGTAAAGGGGTCTTTGACCGAAGTGAGGGCGCCGTTGCCGGCAAAATTCGAAACCTGGCCCGCCGCAGTGATGCGGTACACGCGGTTGATCCCCGTGCCCGCCGCCGCCACAAAGGCGTCGCCATTGGCATTGACGGCGATGCCATTCAAGCCGTCTCCGTTGGCGATTTCAGCCAGCGTCACGATGTTGCCCGCGGCAACCGTTTTGCCCGCGACGGTCTGCGCGCTGTTCGAGACGTTCAACACGCGCACACGCGCCGGTTGCAGCGCCGTGAAATAAACCAAATTGCCATTCGGGTGCGCGGCCAGGGCATTGTTGTCGAACATGGAAACCAGCGTGCCCGGCAGGTTGTCGCCGAGATCGTCGTTGCCGTTGCCCGCCAGCAGGCGGTTTGTGCCCGCCGCGATTTCGCGCCCGCCGATGGTGACCGCCGCATTCGTCGTGTTGACGAAGCGCAACACATACGAGCCGCCGCCTTGATCCATCACATACACGCCGCGATTTTGCGGGTCGCGCGCGATGGCAAAAGGCGTGTTGTAGGGCGATTGACGCGCCGGCGCCTCTTCGCCCGCGCCGCCCGCCACGGTGCTGATGTTGGTGCTGCCCGAGCCCGCGCTCACCGTCAGGCGCCAATTGTAACTGCCGGGAGCGGCGTAAGTTTTGCTCGGATTCTGCTGGGTCGAATGCGCGGTGCCGTCGCCGAAATCCCAGTCGTAAGTCGGTTGCGTCGGGCAACCGGTGGGTGTGGCGGTCGCGGCAAACGCGACGGCCTGGCCGGTGGCGCCCGTGGCAGGGACGGTCGCGCCGCAGCCGACAGTGCAAGCTTGTTGTTGTTCGAGGTTGGCTTGCGTGAGCGCTTGTGCCGGAGTGCTGGCTTGCGCCCTGCGCTGGGCCGATGTTTGCGTGGCCGGCAGTGTGGCCGGTGCGGTCGTTGGGATTTGCTGTGTGAAGGTGTTTTGGTTGGCCGTTGCGTTGGAAACAAGTTGCCAGTTGGAAACCAGCAAGGCGCCGAGCACCAGGCTCAGCAACAGGCAGATCGTTAGCTGGCGGCGCTTATGCAACAGGCTGCGAGTGAAGCTCAAAGATCGAAACATTGGTCAATTACTCCCTTTCATCAGTGCGTGACGCCAACCGGTATGATGTGTAGTCCTGGCGCGTGGGCCGCCAGCGGTCGCGTCACTTTCAGGTTATGGTTGCGGGGGAAAAATGATGCAGCTTTCTGCAATGTTCAGGCACAACAATTAGGTGCTGAAACCGGATTCTCGGTTCGGTCGTTTTGGGGGCGGGACTGAGTCTGTCCCTTTGCACGAGTCCAGGTGGCACGTATGGCACGCATCCTCTGGGTAATGATCCGGAGGAAAGTATTTGGGAAAAAACGCGGGTGAAGTTCGCAACCCAGCCATTCGATTCAAACTTTTCTTCAATGATGTTTTCTTCAATTCAGTTCGAGCTTGGAATTCAAGCTCCTCTAACGCCTGACGTAGGCATCGGTTTCGTAATAATTTCGGTTGCGTCATTGCTTGTGTCAGAAATGAAGTCCAAGGGCTTTCATTACAGCAATAACCAAAGAGCATGGGGCTCAGCTTGCAGGTTACCAGCCCAGCGCAGGCGGGCGCACGGCAACCACAGGCTAAATCAGCACAACCAAGTTTGGAACACTGGTAGAAAATGCAGCACTGGCGACCAGGCGTTTAGAGTTCAAGCTTTAGCTTGTCCGGGCGCGCCGTAGGCGCAGCCCGCGCGCCTACGGCGCGCC
>JANOWX010000843.1:0-4826 GCA_031418175.1 Acidobacteriota bacterium
AGTTTTGACATTGTAAAAACAACTGCGGCCCCGGCATCTCCAGAATTTCAGCCGCCGCCGCCTGCGAGCGATACCCAAAAAAAATAATCAAGAAATAACCAAATGAAGGAGAACAGCAAATGAGTAAGGTGGCACTTTCGCCCGTTGAGACCAGGCCACGTGTCGTGGCCAAGGAGGGCACTTACAAAGTGGCCGCGACGACACTGGTGTTGGGGACGAATGCGCGCGTGCAGTTGAAAAACATCACGCACGAGATTGCCGAGGTCGTGGCACAGACCTCCATTCGTGACGGCATTGTGCAAATCTCTTCGCTGCATACGACCGCTGGTTTGATGCTCAATGAGGTGCAGGACGCCCTGCTGGACGATGT
Organism: Acidobacteriota bacterium; assembly: GCA_031418175.1. Classification (GTDB taxonomy): domain Bacteria; phylum Acidobacteriota; class Blastocatellia; order RBC074; family RBC074; genus JACPYM01. The sequence goes on from JANOWX010000843.1 coordinate 371, forward strand.
GACCGCCATGTTCGAGCAGTTCGTGCCACGTGGCGGGTATTACAAACACAACGACCCCGAGCATTCCGATTGTGACCGCCAAAATGCCGATTCGCATTTGCGCGCGGTGGTCATCGGCCACAGCCTTTCGATCCCGGTCGAAAACGGACGGCTCAAACTCGGCACGTGGCAACAGGTGCTTTTCACCGAATTTGACGGGCCGAATACGCGGCGCTTGCACGTGCAGGTGATGGGTATTTAGCGCCGTTGCCCCCCGGGCCATTATGCGAGCTTTCGTCACGGGTGCGACAGGGTTTGTCGGCGGCAATCTGGTGCGGGCCTTGCTGGCCGATGGAGTTCAGGTACGCGCGCTGGTGCGCCCCGGCGGCGATCAACGGAATTTGGCGGGCTTGCCGGTGGAGCTGGTCAGCGGTGATTTAGACTCCCAAACAAATTTGACCGAACAAGTGACGGGCTGCGAAGTGATCTTTCACGTCGCAGCCCATTACTCTTTGTGGCGACGCGATGCCGCCGCCATTTATCGCGCCAACGTGACCGGCACCGAAAACTTGCTGGCGGCGGCCCGGCAAGCCGGAACCAAACGCTTCGTCCACACCAGTTCGGTAGCCGCCATCGGCGTACCTGCCCCGGGCACGCTGGGAACCGAAGCCACCCGGACGACCTTGGCCGCACTGGTCAGCGATTACAAGAAATCGAAATACTTGGCGGAACAGGCGGCGTTGAAAGCCGCGCGCACGGGGTTGGATGTGGTGATCGTCAACCCTTCGACGCCGCTTGGCGCGCACGATGTCAAACCCACGCCGACCGGGGAAATCGTGCTGCGCTTCTTGCAAGACCGCATGCCGGCCTATGTGCACACGGGGCTGAATCTGATTGATGTCGAAGACGTGGCGCGCGGGCACATCCTGGCCTGGCAAAAAGGCCGCACGGGCGAACGGTACATCCTGGGCAATCAGAACCTGACGCTGAAAGAGATGCTGCAAAGGCTGGCGGCCATCACCGGCAAACCCGCGCCACGGGTGGCAGTGCCGCATTTCCTCCCGCTGGCCGTGGCGTTCGTGGATGAAATGATCCTGGCGCGGTACTTCGGCAAAACGCCGCAGGTTTCGTTTTACTCGGTGCAAATGTCGCGCAAGGCGATGTATTACGACGCGGCGAAGGCGGTGCGGGAACTGGGGCTGCCGCAAAACCCCATCGAGCGTGCGCTGGAAAAAGCCGTGCATTGGTTCGAGGCCAACGGTTATGTGTGAAGCGCCACGGGTCAGTACCGTTCGCTGACGTGTTTCATCACTTGCGCCAGTTTGCGGCCAGACAGGTCTTCGCCACGGTGGGCGCAAGAGGCAGAGCAACCGTCAAAGCCGCCAACCCGGCCTTCAATCCGGCTTAATCCAAAATCAGGTTTGGGTTATTTTTCGCCGCGTATGTGCAAAAAATGTTGTGACCGGAACCAGTCCGTTGACGCCTTCATGTGCGGTTACGGTCAATCATTTAGGCGGCACGTAGGCGGCACGGACGCATTCACTTACGCCGCCTTCCGTTTGATTTTGTGATTCGGTACTGGCCGTCGCGCAAACGCGCGGCGGAACACGAAGCAAACAATGAAGCGAACGGCCCAACGCCTTCGGGTGCGCGCGAGCGAACCGGCAGCGGCCCTGACTCAAGCAAGCGAGAGGGGGCCGATGACGGATAACGAACTGGTCGCGGCGTCTATCAGAGGCGACGAAACAGCTTTTGCAGAACTTTTTGAACGGCACCGCCAACTGGTGGCGCGGCTGGGCTACCGCTTCTTCTCGCGCCGCGAACAGGTCGAAGACGTGATGCAGGATAGCTTCAGCAAAGCTTACTTCGCGCTCGGCGATTATCAGGGCGGTTACGACGCCTCGTTTGCCGCGTGGTTGACGCGCATCACCGTGCACACCTGTTACGACGAATTGCGGCGGCAACGGCGGCGCTCTGAAACTGAGTTGGGTGATCTGAGCGACGACGAAGCGGCTTACCTGCACAACAAGCTGCGTGATCAAAGCGCGGGTGCCAATGTCGAAGGCACGGCCATTACGCGCGACCTGGCGAACAAGCTGTTGCACCGGTTACGGCCGGAAGACCGTTTGTTGCTAACGCTGGTCAACCTTGAGGAGAAATCGGTGGCGGAGATCGCCGAGTTGATGGGCTGGACTTCGGCCAAGGTCAAGATGCGCGCCCACCGTGCGCGGGAATCGCTGCGGCGCGTGTTGCACAAATTTGTTTGAGCTTTGCTGGGATTGAGATGGGTGGCGGCAATTTCCGCCGCTTTAGACTTGTTAGATTGAGAGGTCAAGATGATGTGGCGATGGAACAAAAAGACCGTTGTTGACGGCAAATTGCAATTGCTCGAAAAAGAAATCTACCGCGCCATCGAGCCGGAAAATGCCGAGGTCGCTGCTGCTGCTGCTTCCCCCTTCTTTTACCGCCGCTTGTGCGCGCACATCGAAGCCGAAGCCCGGCGGCGCGCCGAAGCCGGCAGCCTCTGGGGAGCGTGGTTGATGACGGCCCGGCAGGCGACCCCGGCCCTGGCACTGGTGGCGCTGCTGGCGGTGGGCGTGTTTTGGTCGGCGGCTGAAAGTGCCGGCCCGCCACAAAATTTTGCCAGCAACGATGTGGCGGTAAATTTGCTGGCCACGAGCGATGATTCGTCTGATGAACTCGTGGCAGCTTTAGCCGGCTTGGAACGGCCGGACGCCAACGGCACGGGTTCCGAGCCCGAAAAGGAGTAGCAATGAATCAACCGAATCACACGAAGATGCAAGTTTGGCTGGTGATCCTGGCGGTGTTTGGCTTGGGCGCCATCACGGGCGTTTCGCTGGATCGCGTTTACCTTTCGCGCAACGCCGAGCGGCGCTCGCATACGGGCCCCAGACGCGGGCCGAGCCATATGGCCGAGCGCATGACGAAGGATTTGAATCTGAGCCCCGAACAGACCGAGTCCATCCGCAAAATTTTTGAAGAGTCGCGAAAAGAGTTTCCCTTTAGCAAACTGGCTGAATGCCCGGGCTTCAAAGAAGCCCGGCAACGCACGCGTGAGCGCGTCAATGCCGTGCTGAACCCCGAGCAGCAGAAAATTTATCAACAGAAAGAACAAGAACGCGAAGAGCGCATGAAGAATGGCATGCCGCCGCCGCAACAACAATAACGCGCGCAAAACTGTATCAGGGAGTCCTGCCAAATGTTCAAATCCATCCTTATGACCGCCTTTGCCCTGCTGATTCCGCTGGTGGCACTGGCCCAAGAACAAGCGCCGGTTGACGCGAAAGCCGCCGCCGAACGCGCCCAGGCCGTCTTGCAACAAGCGCGTGAGGCGCTGGGCGGTGAGGCGAATTTGAAAGCGATTCAAAGCCTCTCGGCCAGCGGTGAATACAAAACCGGCACCGGACAGCGGGCCGCCAAGGGCCAGATCAAATTCGATTTGCTGTTGCCGGATAAGTACCTCAAAACCCTCTCGGTGAGTCCGAACCAGGTAATGCAACTCACTACATTGGAAGCGGTCAACGGCTCCGACGCGTGGGCCGATCGCAAGGTGAGCAGCAGCCCTACAGCAGGCGGCGGTGGTGACAGCGGCGGCTTTGGCGGCGCTGGCGGTGGTGCTGGTGGCGGCGATGCAGTTGGCGGCGGAGGCGGAGCTGGAGGAGGCGGTGGCGGCGGTTTTGGTGGCGGCGGTCGCGGCGGTGGCCGTGGTGGTGGTGGCGGCGGGTTCGGTAGCCCAGCGCCAGGTGGTGGCGGGCGTATGCCGGAGCTTGACACGCAGATGCAGGCGCAGATGCAGGCCCGTGCTCGTGCCGATTACAGGCGCCTCTCAACGGCCTGGCTATTGGCTGCGCCCAGCGGCGTGCAACTCGAATTTGCTTACGACAAAGAATTGAATACCGACAAGGGCAAGGCCGATGCGGTGCGTGTGACCGGGCCGAATGATTTTGTGATGTGGTTGATCTTTGAGCAGGCTTCACACCGCCCGGCTATGGTTATGTACCGCGAAGCCGCGCGCGCGCGCCGCCCCAGCAACGATGCGCAAGAAGCTGAACGCGAAGCGCAAAAGCCCCAGTTGCTGGATGTTCAGCTTTACCTGAGCGATTACAAGCAGGTCAACAACGTTTGGTTGCCGCATCAGATCGTCAAAGCCAGCAACGGCCAGGCGCTGGAAGAGTGGACGCTGAAATACAAAGTGAACCCGAACCTGAAACCCAAGCAGTTCGAGAAGCCGAAGAAGAATTAAGCAAGGGGAAGTGCAGTTGCAAGTTTGAGTTTGCCCGGCGGCTTTGCCAGGAACCGCCGGGCAATCCGAAGCCGTCCGCTTCGTTTGACGGCCTGTCAGGAGCGGACGGCTGAGGAGTTTACACGGGAACAGCAAAAGGCGCGAGGGCCGGACAACAATACATCCCACCCGCCATAGTCTTTGTGGGCCCGCGGGCATAAAAAAGCACACCCC
>JANOWX010000844.1:0-20143 GCA_031418175.1 Acidobacteriota bacterium
GTCATTTTGGGCGGCAGCCAGATTGCCCTGGCTGAAAAGAATATCCAGCTTCGTATCCAGATCACCGGCTATATCGAAGGCCTGCTCGTAATATCGCACCGCCGCGGCTTCATCACCGAGTTGCCAATGCACATTCGCCATGTTCCGTAAGTAGGTCGCCAGATTGCGAACGCGCTTGTCGCGTTGCGCCAACTCCACCGCCCGTCGCAGCGCGGCCAGCGCCTGGGTGTAGTTATCGTGCCGCAAATGGAGGTCGCCAAGTGTGCCCCAGGCAAATTCCTCCGAACTGCTATCACCCAACTCCTGCGCGATCTGCAAGACTTCTTCAGTGTACTTGCGGGCTGCGGTGAAATCTCCCAATGAAGTGGAAACGGCCGCAAGTTGCCGCTTGAAGCTGAGGCGGTATTCATCGTCCAAACTGGCTTCGATAGGCGGCAGGCAGGCTTTGAGCGTCGCCAGTTGCTCCCCGTAACGCTGCACGCGCTCCCATACCATTGGCCGGTAATAGCACGTATCGGCGGCGTGCGCTTTGAGCGCCTCTGCGCGATCGAACGCTGGCAGCGCGGCCTCTACGTTGCGCACCACCATGTAGTAATACGCCAACCCAAGCTGCGCCGCCGGGCTATTGGGCTGTGCGGCCAACAGGGATTTGAGATACGTTTCAGCTTCCGCCGCGCGCTCGGCCAGCACGTAAGCATTGACCATTCCCAGGAGCGCAAAATGATATTCCGGCAATGCACGCACGCATTGCTGGTAATGCGCAATGGCTGCCAGGTAATTTTTGGTTTGCTCGTAGTAAAGCCCCAGTCCGTAATAGCCTCTGGGGTTGGGCGGGTCAGCTTGCAGCAACGATTCAAATAAGGTTTTGGCTTCATCCAGCTTGCCCAAACCACGCGCGGCTTGCATCACACGGTAATAAATGCGCTCGTGCTGGTCGGTGCGTTGAATCAGTTGGCGGGCTGAGGCTAATGCTTCGGCATATTGCTTGGTGGAAATGAGACGAAAGACTTGGCGGTAATGCTCTTGCTGCGACAATGCGTCTTGACTAAAACCGAACGTTGCCCCCAGCGCCAGCAAAGCAAGCGCGCGCAGGCACATGCTCGCACCATCGAAACTACGCCGCTGTATTTGCTTTGCCCCGTATAATGTCATCAAGGGTTACCTAACCAACTCTAAATGATCGCCAAGCGACCGTAGGATTATCTCGAACAAACCGCCCAAAATCATCCCGGCCTCTCCAATTGAACTTAAGCCCGGACTCAAGTGTGCGACGACGATCAATGATCAAGGGAGTTTCATCGCTGCTGACCAAACATAGCAAGTGATGGTTCCCGTACCGCGCCGCTGGCGGTGGTACTCCCGCTGTAACTTCTACTTCAAACTCGGCCCAACTGCCAGCATTGACATCTTTCGGCAGTACAAGGAGGCCGACCTCCCTCCAACTGCTCGGCGTTGCCAAATCACTGTCCTTTGCATAAAAAAGATAGACGTTGACATTGAACGCGGTGCCGCTGCCATCATTTTTGACGCGCACGTGGACATAGTTTTGAATACCCATGCCTATCCGCAAATTCTCGCTACGAACTGGCTCTCCGCGAAGAAAAGCAGGCCGTTCAAAAGCGGAGAGGCGCCCATTGCGTAGGATCACATCCGGACTGGCGCTAAGGAGGCCTGTCTCATCTGTAGCATCTCGGAGTTGAAGCTTCGGAATGTTTCGCAGACGTGTAACAATCTCTCCTAAATCGGGCATAACACCGATGCGTTCAGCGGCAGATCCGGTGCCATAGCTTATGTTGCTGAACAGCGCGCGTAGCTGATATGGACTGAGGGGGTCGCCTTCACGTAACTGCTTTGCTGCGTGTTGTGCCAACAAGGCCGCACCCGCAATGATCGCTGCTGCGCCCGATGTGCCATTGAAGTAGTGGGAATGCGAGTGACCGGTATGCTCCTCGGTAAATTCGCTTTGATACACTTCGTCAATTTCGCGCGTGGTCAAGGCATGAATTTTTTCCGCCCAGCCATAACAGTTGATCCGCTTGCCAAAATTCGACCGCTCCCAGCGACTATGTGTTTTATCGGCAGTTCCCCCAGCTACCATAATCGCCCCGGAGTCTCGATAATAACTTTCGGCTTCAGGATTGAGCGAAACCGTGCGCAAATCCGGGCTACGCCAACATACACCGGAAGGCCTGTCGGAAATTTGCTGTAGGTATTCCCCATGCTCGATGTCGAAGTCCCGCCCGCCATTGCCTGCCGGCTCAATGATCACAATGCCCAACGCGCTGCCCAACCGAATGGCGGCAAACACTGCGTCTTCCACTTCTGCCGGCCAAGGCCGTGTGGTTTCGCGTGAATAGCAACCATCCACGTGTTGGGCTTCAAGCAAAAGCACATCGCCAAAACCGAGACGATCCAGCGCGTGCAAAATCGCGTTCGGCCTATCCACCACACTGTCATATTCCTCATCGAGTTCGAGTCTTTCCGAAACGACTGACGCTATGGCATTGGGGGCGATACCAATATTCCCATATTCGTTATCTTGCGCCAGCACAATCCCAAGCACCGAGGTGCCGTGGGAACGCCAACCATCGTATGGGTGGTTGATCCCCACCACTTCCTGAATGATTGTCGAGCCTGCCTTACCAACAAGTAAGTCTTGATGTTCCAAATGCCAGCCTTGTTCTATGTCTATGAACTTAACCCTATCACCGGGACGCGCGTTTATTCCTCCCAGCGCATCCCAGGCAGCTTGCACATTGATCCCAATGCCATTGCCGGACAGATAGCCTTGTTCACGATAATTCGGCTCATTTGTGGGCGAGAACGCCTCTGGCAGCACTACGGCTTGGCTTTCAACATAAGCGGTTTCCACAATCGGCCACGATGAAATGGACTTGACCAGATTGTACAGATCGGCGCCCGCAGGGTATTCGAGCGAGAAGTACGTGAGCGGATCCGGCCCCAGATAAGTTGGGTCGGTTAGTCTGGCTTGTTCCCTTTTCTTCTTGAGCGCATCCGGGGGGATAGCCGTGAATAATCGGTTCAGCGTGATCCCCTTTTCCTTACCGTTGAAGGGGCTCGTCAATTGCTCCCAGATACCTCTATCCGTTTGGTTGAATTGATCTTCAACATGATCCGCGTATTCAAAGCCACCTTTATGCTCAGGCGCCAAATCGTCCCTAAATTTGACGACGAGTCGTGGAATGCTACGGTTGCTTTGCGCATTGGAGATGTTTGATTGGGGTTCGCTCTTCAAATTCATGACAGTGCCTTCTCCTTTTCTACTTTGTTACGAACTGCCTGCTCAACGGAGGGAGTAAGTTAAGCGCACGAGCAATTCACGTCCGGGCCTTAGACGAATAGGCAATGGGGCTTTCGACCAATCATAAACGAGATGGCTGCCCACACTTGTCTCAGACGTTCGGCCCTCAATCCTGATACCGCTCGGAGCCGCGACCAGACTTGGAGGCGGGCAAGGCCCGAGATCAGGATCACAATGATCAGACTGATGATCTGGTGGTGGAATGCTGGCTGGTGGGGAATTCCGATTTAGGCTGACCGGAATCTTCGGCATCTCGCCCAACGGCATCTCGCCCAAATAGCGGGGGTCAACCTGCATCGTAATTTTGTGAATCCATAAAAAAGCAGGGTCGGTCGGTGGGAAGATGTTTCTGATTCTACGGCTGACTTCCAGTAGGCCAGTTGCGTCATCCACAATGAAGTGTGTTGTCACCCGCAACACACGCGAAAAGCGGGCAATAAATGACCTTTCACCTTCTGCCAGCAAGGGCGCATCCAGAGAGTTTGGAAAAGTCCCTCTAAGACCGTCACGCTCACCAGTGCTGTAACTTACGAAAAATGAATCGGCGGCATCGGCCAGACGAGGGACATCGCGTACCCCCATTAAATAGCCAAGCTCGTTCAACTGTATTCTAGCCATTTGAATCTCCTTGGTTCTAGATAACCAAAACGAATAAGCGAACGCCAGCTTGCGCCGTACGTACTCCCAACGATTTATGTCTTTCAACGCGCAGGCGGTCAGCCAATCGCTTTTTTAACCGAAGACGGTCTGCCTCTGCGTGTTATTTTCGGAATTGGTTTTGCTGTTTTATCTCAGTTTTTATGAGCGACCAGCCACAAGCAGTGTTATCAGCGAAAGTTGCGCGCCTTCCCTATACACCCGCTGCACCGCCTTCCGAAACGCCTCCGCCCCCAGCTTCGGAATCTCGCCAAACGTCTGCGGATTGCGATCCACCAACGGGAACCACGAGCTTTGCACATGCACCATCACGCGATGCCCCCGGCGAAAGGCGTGATAGACATCCGGCATTTCAAATTCGATCTTCTCCACCTTGCTCGGCGTGAACGGCTCCGGCTTTTCAAAGCTGTGCCGGAACTTGCCGCGGAACGGTTCGCCGCGCACCAGTTGCTGATAACCGCCCAGCTTGACCGCCTGAGGCGCGGGCGGATGATTCGCGGGCAGCGGCGGCGTGGGGTAAGCGCCGGGATACACGTCAATCAGCTTCACCACGAAATCAGAATCGGTACCGCTGGTCGAAACGTTCAAGCTGACCTTGATCGGCCCGGCAATAACCAAATCCTCTTTCAACGGTTCGGTTTCATAAACCAGGACGTCGGGGCGCTGGGCGGCGAAGCGTTGGTCTTCGGTCATGTAATCGCCGTTCATCCCGCGCGCGGTGTAGCCGATGTAAGGCACGGGCCGGTTGGGGTCGCTCAGGTATTCGTCAAAGGCCTGCGGGCCACTCTCGGTCGGCGCGTCGTTGCTGAGCTTGCCGTTCGCACGAAAATAAAACGTCAGCGGTTTGGCGGCGCGCGGCGGCCATTCGTTCAAGCTGCGCCATTCGTTCAGGCCGGTCAGGAACATGGTCGCTTCGGCCAGGTTGGCGGGCTTGTCTTTGAGGTGCTGCATAAAAAAGGCGAATTGCACTTGTTCACGAAACACCGCGCCGGTCTTGACCGCGAAATTGACGTTGCCCAGTTTGTCGCCTTCGCCGCGCGCCCAGCCGCCGTGCGACCAGGGCCCCATCGAAAGCAGATTGACCGTGCCGGGATTGAGCCTCTCGACGGCGCGGTAAATGTGAAACGGCCCCAGCGGGTCTTCGGCGTCGAACCAGCCGCCGACGTTGAGCACGGCGCATTTCACGTTGTTCATGAACTTCCACAACGAACGCCGCTGCCAGAATTCATCGTAGTTGGGATGGTCAATGATCTCCTGCCAGTAAGCCGCTTCGCCGTTGAAGAGTTTCTGATTCCACTCGGACATCGGCAGCGGCAGCTTCAGATAAAAGTCATAGCCGTCGGGCGTGCCCATCTCGAAGGTCGTTCTTTCATTCGGCAACGTGGGGCCGCCTTTGCGCGGGCGGAAGCTGGAATAGAAGCCGAAGTTGGCCGCCAGCATGAACGCGCCGTTGTGATAGACATCGTCGTTGATGTAGTAATCCGCCGTCGGCGCTTGCGGCGAAGCGGCCTTGAGCGCGGGATGCGAGTCAATGATGCTGGCCGCGACGTGAAAGCCCGGTTGCGAGATGCCGACCATGCCCGCTTTGCCATTGTGGTTCGGGATATTTTTGAGCAGCCATTCAAGTGTGTCGTAGGTGTCAGTGCTTTCGTCAATGTCCTGCGGCCCGCGTTTGACAGGCACGTGCGGGCGCACCTGTTGAAACTCGCCTTCGGACATATAGCGGCCCCGCGCGTCTTCATAGACGAAGATGAAGCCCTCTTTCTCAAAATGTTCTGAGGGGCCGAGCCGCTGCGAGTAGTTGTCCACGCCATACGGGCCGACGCTGTACGGCGTGCGCGTCAGCAACAGCGGGTATTTTTGCGAAGTGTCTTTGGGCACGTAGACCGCCGCGAACAACCGCACGCCATCGCGCATGGGGATTTGATATTCGTATTTGGTGTAGCGTTCACGCACGCGGTCGGCGTTCTGCGCGAATGCGGCAGCCGCGCAAAGCAAGAGTAGGACGAGCAAGTTCACAGCTTTTCTCAATGGTTCTTTCTCCGATTTGTTGGTACTGTTTGAGGTGGGCGGATTGTATGCGTTCAAAGCGCTCTCGCCAACCGCGCGCAATTCAACGTTGAATTTTGCGCTGGCGCACATTCAGTTGATAATGCGCCTGCCGGAACCAGCGCCGCTTGAAACCGGCGCACCGCAGTCTACCAAGAAAGGGACGTAACAATGACAAACGTACAAATCCTATTGGCCGTCGCCGGCGTTTTCCTGACGTTTATGGTCACGCTCTGGGGCATCACCGAGCGCAACACGACGCGCCTGATCGAAGCCTACGAACGGCGTATGACCGAACGCGACGAAAAGCTGTTGGCGAAGATCGAATCTGCAACCATCAAAATCGAGGCCGTCAGCGCCAAGCTGGATGACTCTCGCGCAGAGACTCGTGAGCAAATCAGCAGGTTGCGCGAGGAGACTCGTGAGCAAAGCACTGTGCAGCGAGGTGAGACCCGTGAGCAAAGCACTGCGCTGCGAGAAGAGACTCTCCTGCGAATGAACGTACTGCGCGAGGAGATTCTCGCCAAGCTTGAAACCGTGCAATTCCAGCTTGGCGAATTGAAAACGCAAAACGCACAACGACTGGCGCTGGAAAAGGAAGTGGCGTCGCTGGCGGCGCGGGTTGAACAGTTGGAGATACGGAGGGCGGCATGAAACTCGCCACCACCGAAACCGCGCCGGTCAAGACGCAAGCTGATGAACTGCAACAGCAATGGAAAGACACCACGCTGGCCGCTGCGTTGCAAAAACTGCCCGAAAGCCAAGCCGAGTTCACGACCGTTTCACTGCGCCCGATTCAGCGGTTGTATACGCCGCGCGATGTAGCCGACATTGATTTCGCGCGCGACATCAACTATCCGGGCCAGCCGCCTTACACGCGCGGCATTCACCCGACGGGCTATCGCGCGAAGCCCTGGACGATGCGCCAATTCGCGGGGTTCGGTTCGGCCTTCGACACCAATCAACGCTTCAAGTATTTGCTCGAACACGGGCAGACGGGCTTGAGCACGGCGTTTGATTTGCCGACGCTGATGGGCTTCGATTCGGATCATACGGTTTCGGAAGGCGAAGTCGGCAAGTGCGGCGTGGCGATCGCTTCGCGCGAAGATATGGAAGTTTTGTTCGACGGCATCCCGCTCGATCAAGTGACGACTTCGATGACGATCAACGCGCCGGCTTCGATGATCCTGGCCTTCTTTTTGGCGGCGGCGGAGCGGCGCGGCTTTGACTGGCGCACCATCGGCGGCACCTTGCAGAACGACATCCTGAAAGAATACATCGCGCAGAAGGAGTGGATCTATCCACCGCGTCCGGCGATGCGGCTGGTGACGGACACCTTTCGTTTTTGCGCGGCTGAGATGCCGCAGTGGAATTCGATCTCGATTTCGGGCTACCACATCCGCGAGGCCGGAGCGACGGCGGCGCAGGAGTTGGCTTTCACCTTGCGTGACGGCATCGAGTATCTCGATTACGGCAAGCGCGCGGGTTTGGACGTGGACGAATTCGCGCCGCGCCTGTCGTTCTTTTTCAACGCGCACAACGACTTTTTTGAAGAGATCGCCAAGTACCGCGCCGCGCGCCGCGTCTGGTATCGCGTGATGACCGAACGCTTCAAAGCGCAGAATCCGCGTTCAGCGCAGATGCGCTTTCACACGCAAACGGCGGGCGTTTCGCTGACCGTGCAACAGCCGATCAACAACATCATCCGCGTGGCGATTCAGGCGCTGGCCGGCGTCATTGGCGGCACGCAATCGTTGCATTGCGACGGCTACGACGAAGCCTTGGCCTTGCCGACCGAACGCGCCGCGCTGATTGCGTTGCGCACGCAACAAATCATCGCGCACGAGACCGGCGTGACGAACACGGTTGATCCGCTGGCCGGTTCGTACTTCATCGAACGGCTGACCAAGGACATCGAAGAGGAGACCTGGGAATACTTCCGCAAGATTGACGCCATGGGCGGGATGGTCGAGGCGATTGAGTTGGGCTACCCGCAAAAAGAGATTCAGGAATCGGCCTATCAATACCAACGCGCTGTCGAACGCGGCGAGAAAGTCATCGTCGGCGTTAACGAATATCAAATGGAAGGCAATGAACTCGGCGAGCCGAACATCCTTTACATTGACGAATCGGTGGCGCGGTTGCAGGAAGAACGCTTGGCGCGTTTGCGCGAGACACGCGATGCCGCGAAAGCTGAGCGCGCTTTGGATGCTTTGCGCAAGGGCGCGGAAGACCCGGCGGCCAACACGATGCCGCTGTTGGTCGAATGCGCACGCGTGGACTGCACATTGGGCGAGATGTGTGATGCGTTGCGGCCGGTGTTTGGGGAATATCAGGAGCCGGATTTTTAAGCCGGGCTTGCCGAAGCGTCTTTTTGAGGCGTATCTTCAGCGCAGTTTGTTTTTGGCCGGAGGAAACCAGATGGAAGCCCAACAAATCTTATTGGCGGACAGTGACACAACTTATCGCAACACGGTTCAACAACTGCTGGAGCGCAGTGGTTATCAAGTGCTGGCCGTGGCTGATGCGGCGGCGGCTCGGGCGCTGCTCGGGCGCGAATACATGGACTTGGCAATCCTGGAGGTCAGGTTGCAAGACACCGCGGATGCGCAAGATAAAAGCGGCTTGCAACTTGCCAGAGAGCTTGGCGCGGCCTTGCCCAAGCTCATCGTGACAGGATATTTGACGCCGCAGCTTGTTCGTGAAGCGCTTGCACAAACTGAAAATGGAACCGCCTTAGCCGTGGATGTGCTGGACAAGGCGGAGGGGCTCGCCAATTTATTGAAGGCGGTCGAGGCGGCGATTGGCCCGCCACAACGAGCGTTGCGGCGGGTCTTCCTGAGCTATTCAACCAAAGACAAACTGCTGGCTCGAAAAATCCAAGCCACGCTCAAAGGTTCCGGGCTGGAAGTCTGGGAAGCCGACAACGAAATTTTCCCCGGCGACAACTGGGCGGAAAAGATGGGGCACGCGCTCAAAAAATCGGACGCCATGGTCGTTTTGCTCTCACCGGCTTCGGTCGAATCACTCAACGTGAAAAACGACATTGAGTACGCGCTGTTCAATCGCAGCTTCGAGCATCGCTTGATCCCGGTGCTGGTCGGCGACCCGCAGCAAATTCCTCCCAATAAATACCCCTGGATTTTGCGGCGTATGAAGATGATTAACCTGCCGGATAACGGTCACAGCGAAGACCTGGAACAAATCGTCACGGCCTTGAAAGCTGCTGCTTGAGCCATTTTGCTTTATGCTGCCGAAGGAAATTTTCATCTCCCATTCCAGCCAGGACCAAGCCTTCGCCGCGCACGTGGCTGAAACGTTGCGGCGGCACGGGTTGTCCGTTTGGTACAGCCCAACCAATCTCATCGGTTCCCAACCCTGGCAGGATGAAATCGGCGCAGCGCTCGACCGTTGCGATTGGTTTCTGGTCTTGCTCTCGCCCTGTTCTCTCGAATCAATGTGGGTCAGACGCGAACTCAATTATGCCCTGGCGGAAGTCCGGCTGATTGGCAAGATCGTTCCGCTACGCCACGCGCCCTGCCAGGAAAAGGAACTCTCCTGGGTGTTGCCGCAATTGCAGATCGTTGATTTCACCGCGTCGCACGACGCAGGCTTCGCGCAGCTTTTGCGCGTCTGGGGCATCGGCTACCAGGGACAGCCTTGACGGCAGGGCGAGGTAGGGCGAGGTGTAAAGGCGCTACTCCGGTTTTCTTTTGCGGCGCGCCTCGGCTAGCATACGCGCGCATTGATTTCCTGTCGCCACTCTCGAATAACGATCAAGCTGAAAGGAGCTTTCCGCGATGAAAACTGCAACTGCGCTGCGTTGTCTAATGCTGGCTGTAGCGTTGGGTTGGACGCCCGCTCTTGGGTACGCCCAAACCAAAGCCCAGCCCGCCGCGAAAAAGAACTGGGTCAATTTCACCGACCTCAAATTGAAAAACGGTCTGCGCGTTTTGCTGGTCGAAGAGCACAGCGCGCCGGTCATCTCATTGGCGCTCAATTACAACGTCGGTTCGCGCAATGAAAAAGCCGGGCGCACCGGCTTTGCGCATCTGTTCGAGCACATGATGTTTCAAGGCTCGGCCAATATCGGCAAGAGCGAACACTTCATACTGGTTGACACCAATGGCGGCCAGATGAATGGCACCACCAATGAAGAGCGCACACTGTATTTTGAATCGTTGCCGGCCAATCAGCTCGATTTGTTGCTCTTTCTGGAAGCCGACCGGATGAAGGGGCTCGACATTTCCAAAGAGAATCTGGACAACCAGCGCAACGCCGTACAGGAAGAGCGCCGGCTGGGGCTGGACAATCAGCCTTACGGCAAGCTGAACGAGCAATTCGGCGCGACGATGTTCGACAATTTCGCCTACAAACACTCGGTCATCGGTTCGATGGAAGATTTGAATGCCGCCAGCGTCGAGGACGTGCGCGAATTCTTCCGCGTCTATTACGCGCCGAATAACGCCGTGCTGGTGCTGGTCGGCGATTTCAAGACAGCCACGGCCATTGCCAAGATCAAACAGCAATTCGAAGCCATTCCCGCGCAACCCGCGCCGCCCAAGGTGGACGATGCGGAACCGGCGCAAACCGCCGAACGCCGCTTCACGCTGGAAGACCCGCTGGCGCAATTGGCGCTCTTGAATATCGGCTACAAGGGCGTGCGCGGCAACACTGCCGATGCTTATGCGCTGCAAATGCTGGGCACCGTGCTGGGCGGCGGGCAAAGCTCGCGGCTCTATCAACGGCTGGTGAAAGAGAAACAACTGGCGCTGAACGCCAGCAGCTTTGCCCAATCACGGCGCGGCCCCGGGGCCTTCCGCATCTCGGCGAACATCGCGCCAGGCCGCAGCGTGGCTGAAGCGGAAGAGGTGATTTACGCCGAGATTGCCAGGTTGCAAAGCGAGCCGATTGCCGATTGGGAGTTGGAAAAAGCCAAGCAGTTCGCCAAACGCAACGCCATCGGCCAACGCCAAAGTTCGCTGGGGCTGGCCATCACGCTGGTCGAAGACGTGACGGCGTGGAATGATCCGAACCTGGTCAACTCGCGCTTGGACAAACTGGCCGCCGTGACCAAAGACGATGTAATGCGCGTGGCCAGGCAATACCTGCAAGCCAACGTGCGCACTGTCGGCATCGCCGTCCCCAAACCCAAAACGCCGGCCCCGGCGGGCAATGGCAACAACCGCTAACAGGAGGCAGTCATGAACAAAACGATCAAACCATTATTGCAAACAGTCGTGACGCTCGGTTGCGCCGCCTTGCTGACCGCCAACGTTTGGGCGCAAGGCGCCGGGCCGCAACCGCCGCGCCCCTCGATCAAAGGCGCGGTGCTCAAGGGCAAAGCGCCGGTCAACCGCGAGATTCTCAAGGTCAAACTGCCCAAGCCATTCGAGACCAAACTGAAAAACGGCTTGCGCGTGATGGTGCTCGAAGACCACAAGCTGCCGACTTTCACGATGTCAATGGTGCTGCTGAGCGGTGGCTTGGCGGACCCGGCTGACAGCCTGGGCGCGGCGAGTTACACCGCGTCGCTGTTGCGCGAAGGCACCAAGACGCGTGATAGCAAACAAATCGCCGAGCAGGTTGATTCGCTGGGCGCTTCGCTCTTCGCCAGCGCCAGCTTGACCTCGCTGAATACCAACGTCACGGCTTCCGGGCTGGTGGAAAACTACGATCAGATCATGGAGTTGTTTGCCGACGTGCTGTTGAATCCGAGCTTCCCGGCGGATGAATTCAACAAGTACAAGACGCGGCAACTGGCGGCGATCAGGCAGCAACGGTCACTGCCCGGTTTTCTGGCGAACGAAAAGTTCGCCCAGGTGATTTACGGCTCGCATCCGGGCGCGCGTGTCGCGCTGACGGCAGAGCAGATTCAAAAGCTCACGCCGGAAAGCTTGCGCCAATTCCACGCGACGCATTACAAACCGAACAACGCGCTTTTCGCCATTGTCGGCGCGGTCAAACCGGCGGAGGTTGTCGCCAAGCTCGAAAAGACCTTGGCCAATTGGCAGCCCGGTGAGGCGCCCAAAACGAACATCCCGGCAATGGCCCCTGTGGGCGCGTCGAAAATCTATTTGATTGACCGGCCCAATTCGGTGCAAACCAGTCTGCTGTTGGGTGTCCCTTCGATCACGCGCACTGACCCGGATTACTTTGCCTTTGAGATGCTGAATCAGGTGGTGGGCGCCGGCCCGAGCGCGCGCCTGTTTCTGAACATCCGCGAAGACAAGGGCTACACGTATGGAGCGTATAGCAGCGTCAACTCACCTAAATTTTATCCTGGCACCTTTCGCGCCAGTTCCGACGTGCGCAGCGAGGTGACCAGCGGCGCACTGAAAGAGTTCATGTACGAACTCAAGCGCATCCGCGATGACCAGGCGCCTGCTGATGAATTCGACCGCGCGCAACGCACGATTGTCGGCGGCTGGGCCTTGCAACTTGAATCGCCGCAGTCGGTGTTGATCAACTGGATCAACTCGAAGCTCTACGATCTGCCGGCTGATTACTGGGACACCTATCCGCAAAAGATCGCCGCCGTCACGCCCGCCGATGTGCAACGCGTCGCGCGCAAGTATCTTGAGTTGGAGAAACTGCAAATCGTCGCCGTCGGCGATGCCAAGCAGATCAGCGCAGCGCTGAAAGCCTTTGGCACGGTCGAAGCGACTGACATTGACGGCAAGCCGCTGCCTTAGAGCGGATTGCAGATCACTGTACGGCAAACTGTTAGTTTGCCGTGGGCACGGCGCGCAAACCGCTTCAGGGACAATGTAGTTTTGCAACTTGAGGCCACGGCAAACTAACAGTTTGCCATACAATGATCCGCAATCCGCAATCACTTATGTCTGAACACAAAATCCGAATCCTTTTAGCCAAGCCCGGTCTCGACGGACACGACCGTGGCGTCAAGGTTATCGCCCGCGCCTTGCGCGACGCTGGGATGGAAGTGATTTACACCGGCCTGCGCCAAACACCCGAACAGATCGTCAATGCGGCCTTGCAGGAAGACGTAGACATCGTCGGCCTCTCGATCCTGTCGGGCGCGCACATGACCATCTTTCCGCGCGTGCTGGAACTGATGCGCGAAAAAGGCATGGATGATGTGCTGTTCTTTGGCGGCGGCATCATCCCCGAAGACGACATTCCGAAGCTGAAAGAACACGGCGTCGGCGCGGTGTTCCTGCCCGGCACTTCGACCGAAGACATCATCAAGTACATCCGCGCGAACGTGCAGCCGCGCGTTTAACGCTTGGGTTGGCCGCCTAGAGCAGTTTGCAAATGCGTGTACGGTGTCAGTAGCCCGCGCGTCAGCAAGGGCTTGAGTGTGCCACTACAGCCCTTGCTGACGCGCGGGCTACTGACACGGCGCGAGTGCTTTTCCCGTACACCCGATTGCAATCTGATCTAAACGCACGTTCGCTGGCCCAGCCGCTATGCCTGGCCGTCATCTTTTCAATCCCTGGCCGCACGCCCGCGATGCCGCGCTGGCCGTGCTCTACCCTGCCGAATGCCGTGTCTGCGGACGCCAAATCGAATCGTGGCACGACGGCGTCGTGTGTGCGCCTTGTTGGGAAGCTGCGGCCAGTACCTGGGCCGCGCGCGATTTATGCGTCAAATGCGGCTCGCCCTTGCGCCCGTTCGCCGTGCATCTGAATGTGACCGCACGTGAATGCGGCAAGTGCCGCGCGTTTGCCTTTACCTGCGCGCGGGCGGCTGGCGCGTATGACAATGCCCTGCTCGAAAGCATCCTCTGGTTGAAACGGCACCCGCACTTGCCGCCGCGATTGCGGGCGCTCTTGTGCGCGGCCTTCGACCAATATGCCGAGTTCCGCGCATGTGACGCCATCCTGCCCGTCCCCTTGCACGCCGCGCGGCAAGCCGAACGCTCGTTCAATCAAGCCGAACTCATTGCCGCAGCGCTCGCCGCGCACACCGGCTTGCGCGTCAACACCGCCAGCCTACAGCGCGTCAAACCTACGGAACGTCACCGCGCCGGGATGGGCGTTGACGAACGCGCCAAATCGTTGCGCAAAGCCTTCCGCATGCGCGCCCCGCGTTTGATCGCCGGACGCAACGTGTTGGTCGTGGATGATGTGATGACGACGGGTTCGACGGCGGACGAGATCGCGCAGACCTTGTTGGAGGGCGGCGCGCGCTCAGTCAAGGTGCTGACGCTGGCGCGCGCCGTCAGCGTTTTTGTTTGAGTGCGGTGGAGCGCCTGCCGGACGCGCGCGCTCTACCGTTCCCGATCAGGAGGCCGGGGCGTCAATACACGACCGCGCCGTTAACCACCATCTGTTCAGGTTTGAAATTGAGCAGGATGCGGACTTCGCCCTGATTGCCGAGGTTCGGGTGCATGAATTCGAGCTTGAGCGATTTATCCGTGGGTGCAATCGAGGGCTGGCCGTTTAGTTGGCGCGGAAAGACGAGTTGGAATTCGCGGCCCGCGCCTGTGGCGGCGACGAAGCCTGTGGGTTGAATCTTTTGGCCGTTGCCGGCAATCAGATTCGTCGTATTTTTGATCGTCTCGAGCGTGCGCGTTTGCCAATGACGCGCCAGATCGCGGTCGGTTTGCGGCACGTTGGTTTTGTAAATGACGTGCACGAGCACCGTGTCGGCAAAGCTCACCGCCAGAAACTTGCCGATGCGCGCGTCCAGTTCCTGTTGCTGTTCTGGCGCCAGCTTGTCGTATTTGGCGTCAAGCATCATCTGGCGCGCGACCGCCTGGCGTACCGGCAAGGCCGAGCGGAATTGCGCCAGGTAGCTCAGCGTCGAACTCGATTGCCGCCCGCGATCAATGGGGGTGCCCTGCTGCAAGTTGTCAATGTGCGTGTCCTTCAACGTGTAATCCATCGCCCACGGCAAGCCATCTAGCAGTTTGCGGCATTCTTTTTCTGTCCATTGTTTGTAATCCTTGGCGACCCAAAATTCTTTGGCTTGCGCCAACGCGAGCACACTCAGCAAGCCGCTCATCAGCAAACACAGACTTCGTGAAAGCATGGCTACACTCCCTTTCAAGATGCATAGGAAAAAGCCGCAACCTCGGATGTCCCACCGAAGTTGCGGCTTGAGCTAGTTCAATGACGGACGGCTTAAAAATCGAAGCGTCCGCCGATTTGCACACGACGCGGCCCGATGTACGGCGCGCCTTGCGTGAATTGCGAAGTGACGACGCCAAAGCCCGCCGGGTTTTGCAGGCTCAACGCTGGGTCATTGAAGATCACGTGATTGAAGAGGTTGAGGAAGTCGAAGGACAGCGTGAAGCTGACACCTTCTTTGATCTTCGTCTCTTTTTGCAGCGAGAAATCGAAGAACCAGCGACTGAAGCCGCGCAAGGTGCCGCGCCCGTCGCGCGTGTCTTGCGCCAGCAGGATGCGGCGGAAGCTGTTGAACGCCTGTTCGGGATTGCTGAACAAACTCAAGCCCGAACCGCGCCGCACCGGATCGCCGTTGATGCCGATGTTGTTCGAGCCGTTGACGCCGGAGTTTAGCCCCGTCTCAACCTCGCGGATTTTGATCGCGCCCGCCGTCGGCCCGAAGATCGCCCCGCCGCCATAGGCCTGCGCGCTTTGCGCGACCGAAAGCGGGAAACCGCTGTGCCCCACATAAATGCCCGAAGCCGTCCAACCGCCGATGATGCGGTTGAGCACTTCGTTCTTCGCGTCGAGGAAGCGATTCTTGCCGAAGGGCAGTTCATACGAACCGTTCATGTTGAACAGGTGGCGCAAATCAAACAGCGACGGCCCGTAATCGTAACCGGGGAAGAAGCTCGATTGATATTGCGACACGTTGTTTTGCGTGAAGGTCGTGGATTCGTCGAGCGATTTCGAGAGCGTGTAGTTGGCATCGAAGGCGAAGCCTTGCGAAAACCGTTTGCGCAAGGTGATAACCATGCCGTGATAATTCGAGATGGCCGTCGAATTGCGCACGAAGAGGTCAAGCGATTGCTGATTGATGAGCGGCGTGCCCAAGAAGTCCACTGCGGTCTGCATCAAATTACTGACATCGCCGTTGATGAACGCCGAAGCCTGCGAATTGATCAATGTCCGCGTAGTGCCCGCGCCGTACAGATTCTCGAAATAAGGCTGAGGCGCGATATTAGCCGCGCCCACGCCGCCGGGTCGCAAACCAGCAGCGATCACGTCGAAGGCTTGCGCGAAGCTTTGCCCCGAACGTGTCTCTTTGTGGAAGAACGGCGCTGAATTCAGGTTGCCGTTGATATACAGCTTGCGGGCGAAACGTCCGATATAACCGACTTCAACCAGCATGCGCCACGGCACCTCGCGTTGAATCGAGAGGTCAACGACGTGATTGCGCGGCACTTTGATGAAGGGGTCAACCGAGAATGAAAGCGTTTCGCCGAACGGTTTGCTCGGAATGATCGGCGGCGCGATTTGTTGCGGCGCAGTGGGCAGCGGGATGTTGCCATCCACTCCCAAACGGAAAGGCTGGCCCGCCGCATTCTTTGGCCCGTTGACGCTGACGGTTTGCGCGAAGCCCACGCCCAGCGTCGGGATGATGATCGTTTGCACCGTGTTGGTGCGGTCGAACACCAGCGAATAACCGCCGCGAATCACGGTCTGCCGTTCGCCGAACAGCTTGCCGAACAAACCTGATTTGTAAGACGGATTCCACGCCAGCGAGAGACGCGGCGATAGGTTGGAAAAATCGGTGTCATACGCCGTGTCGCGTCCGGCGTCTTTGAGCGGCAGGTAAGCGATGTCGGGGTTGTAAATACGGCCTTCCAACGAAGCGGCCTTCTTGCTGTTGAGATAATCCTGGTAATTGACCAACTGGTTCGTCTCTTTGAAGACGATGACCGTCTGCTTGCCCGAAGCTTCGCGCGGCGGTTCCTGCCAGTTGTAATTCAAGCCGTAAGTCACGGTCAGCGACGGCTTCCAGCGCCAGGTGTCCTGGAAGTAAAACTCCCAGGCCTTGAGCGTCGAATAGGTGAGCAAGCCCGTGCCCAGAGGTTGCAGCCGCAAGTTGGCGTCGCGCGTGATGAGCGACGGCACCGTGCTGACAATGCCGAGCAAGCCGGTGTAAAGCGTGTTGTAACGGCCCACGTCCGCCGCCTGCACATAGCCCGGGCGCTCCGCCACGGGGACGGTGACGAAGCCGCCCGTCGTGCTGATTTCGGCCACGGGCGTGGTGATTGAACCGATCACTTTGTCGTCGCGATAATCGGTGGAGGCAATGCGGCGAATCGTGCCGCCGAATTGCATGTTGTGCGAACCCTTGATCCACGTCAGGTTGTCGGTCCACTGATAAATGTTGAGCGTGCGGTATTGGTTGCGGGCGCGTTGCGTGTCTACGTCAACGATGTCGTCAACCAGCGCCGCGCCGAAATTGATCGGCGCGTTCAAGCCGACTTTGGGTTGCGGCGAGATCACGCTGAAACTCAGCCGGTCGTGCAACCAACTGAAACGCGCTTCGTTGGTGAGCGTGGGTTTGAGCACGCTGGTCAACGCGCCAAAGGCATTGCGCGGGCGCGACGGGAAGTTGTTGGTGCCATTTTTCGTGGTGAGATCAACCTGATTCGAGCCGTTTGACAACACGCGTTCCGGTTGGAACTTGCCGCTGAAATTCCAGCCCTCTTTGATCTTGTGATCGAGTTTGAGAATGGCCGCGTCCGAACGCAAACGCAGCGGCGCATTGAAACGAATGCCCGCCGTGTTCAAACCATCGCCCAAGGTGAAATCGTTGGGCGCGGGGAACAGGCGCAGGTATTCGAGCATCTTCGGATTGACGCCGATGGCGCGCGGGTCAATCGCCCGGATGCCCGCCGCGTCGAGCGTTTGAATCGCCCCGGCGGCGTCGCGGAAGCGGAGTGAGCCGGCTTTCAAGCTGTCAGTCGGCACCAGGCGCGTCACTTCCGCCGGGAAGGGATTGCGGCGGCCTTCATACCCGAAGAAGAAGAAGGTGCGGTCTTTGAAAATCGGCCCGTGGAAAGTGCCGCCGAAACGATTGTCGAGTTGGAACGGGCGTTTAATGCCCAGGCGGTTATTCAACCACGAATTGGCGTTGAGCGCGTTGTCCTGATGATAGAGATAACCGCTGCCGTGAAACCGGTTGGTGCCGCTTTTCGAGTTGAGCGTGATCTGTCCGCCTGCGCCGCGTCCGAAGGTGGCATTGGCGTTGGCCGACGTGCCGCGAAACTCGTCCATCCATTCGAGCGGCACCGAGGCCACCGTGCGGAAGGTGGAACCGATGACGTTGTCCGAGACATCAATGCCGTCGAGTTGAATGGTGGATTGATCGCTGCGCGAGCCTGAAAATTGCCCTTGCGGCGTCACGGCGGGTTGCAGTTGGAAGAGCGAATTGGCCTGGCGATTGACGTTTGGCAAGCGTTTCAAGCGCGTGTTATCCATCACGGTGCCGATGCTGGCGTCGGCAGTTTGCAATTGCGCTTCGAGGCCCGCCGTCACTTGCACGATTTCACCGACTTCGCCGACTTCGAGCGAGACATTGACATTGGCGACTTTGGTCGCTTCGGCTTGAATGTCGGTGACGACTTTGGTCTTGAAGCCTTTGGCATTGGCCGTCACTTTGAGCATGCCGGGCTGCACCGTATAAAAGCTGTAAAGCCCGTCGGACGTCGTAGTGGTGGTACGTTCGGCGTTAGTGGCGGGATCGGTCAACTTGACCGTCGCGCCCGAAATGGCCGCGCCATTCTGATCGGTGACCGCGCCCGACACGGTCGAAGTCGCCGCCGTCTGCGCTGCGGCGCTCAGCGCCAGCGCAACCAACAGCAGGGAAAGAATTGCTAAACGGAACCGCATGTGAACCTCCTTAAGGGTAAGCCTGGGTGGTGGAAAACAGCCAACCGCCAAACGGGACGGCTGCTATGGAGTCATACTTGAGGCAAAGCTTGCACGATCTTGTTGATTTTCAATTGTCGTTTGATTGTCAGCGGCAACGCAGGAACTGCTGCCGTTGAAAAGCGGGCGGATGGTACACCCAAAATTGGAAAAGCTGCAAGGTCTCGCGTGACAACTTTAGGGCAGGCGCGCAATTGAGTGATGACCTTCCAACCGATTCAACTATGGCGCAGGGCTTTCTTCAGTAATTTTGATGATCTGCCAATCCACGAAACTGTGCAGTCGCTTGACCTCGACGCGCACCAGCTTCGGCGGGTTGGCGCCTTTGACTTCAAAGATCACAAAGCCTGCCCGGTTGAAACCGGTGCCGCCGCCGCCGCCATAGCGCGACCGCTTCAAGACCAGCGTTTCTTTCTGCCAGCCTTGCGCGGCACACGCGGCGAGGGCTTTGGCTTCGGGGCCGGGCGTCAAACTGGCGACTGCGGCGTTCAACAAAAACAGGCCGAAGGGCAACAACACGGCGGCCACCGCCAACCGCTTCATCAACTTGCCGCGCGGCGCAACCGACGGGGCAGGTGCTTCGGCCAATTCCGCCGGCTGCACACTGCGCAACAGCGCGTCCGTCTTCGTGTCGTTCAAAAAGATCAGCTTCAGCTTCGGCAAGTCATAAAGCAGCAACAGGCCGCACAGCAGCGTGTAAACCAAACTGGCATATTTCACGCCCGGAAAGCCGAAGGCGAAAGTCAGCACCGTGATATTCAACGAAATCGGAAACAGAATGACCGCGCCCGCCGTGCGCGTGCGCGGAATCAGCAACAGCAAGCCCGCCATGAATTCGCCGAAGCCAGTGAAAAGCGCATACACTTTCGACCAGCCAAAGAAAGCCCAGACGAACGACGTGCCGCTGACCGTCTTGCTGTCAATGACGAAATCACCGTAGTAATACTGGCCGCCGCCGAGCTTGACGACGCCGTAGGTGACGAAGACGATGCCCAGCAATAAGCGAATAAAGAGAATCATGGTCGGTAAACGTTTCATAAGTCTTTACCTGGGTCACAAGATTGTTATGCTTTGTCGCGTCACGCGCGGGTTGAAGGCTGGCGTATTTGACCGGAATGTCCGCCCGCATTGCAACCCGGCGCGGAAAGATTGCACGCTTCAACAATAACCTGTCACTACCAAGGAGTGCCGCTGATGAAATCGAGTTTGAGTTGTTTATGTTTGTTGCTCGGCGCGCTGGCGCCAACATTGGCCGCGCAAACTCCGGCTGAGGCCGTGCCGCCACCTCTCTTGA
>JANOWX010000845.1:0-2244 GCA_031418175.1 Acidobacteriota bacterium
TTAATTGGGGCTGAGCGCTGAAATCCGGACCCGCCCGCGCCTCCACGCGCCTCACTACAGGGCCAACCGCTGGCTGCCGCGCGCGGTACCGTGCCAATTAGGCCAACAGCGTCGTCCGCACATACACGCGCCGGTCATCAATCCCTTTGGCAAACAAATAAACCTTATCGTCCACCTTCGTCGCCGCCAGCGCGGTGTCGGTCGAGCCGCCATTCGGTAGCGCCAGCCAGCCGCTCCAGGTGCCGGTGGCGCTGACGATGTTGGCCCAGGGCGCGCGTGTTTCGGGTTGTTTGATGAACAGGTAAAGTTGGTTTTGCGCATTGACAGCAGTGATCGGCGCGTCGGTGCGGCCCGCGCCGGGCACTTCGGCCCAGGGTGCCCAGACGCCGTCCACCGAACGCGTCTTGACCAGGATACGGCGCGAAGTCAGGCCTTTGATGAAAATGTAGAGTTCGTCCTGAAAGGTCGCCACCGTCGGCGTCACGTCGGTGCGCCCGCCGCCTGGGATTTCATACCAGCCGCTCCAATACCGCGCGCCCGGCTGCAACTCGTTCAGATAGATTCCCAAATTCTGTCCCAAAGCGCAGAGCACCAGCCGTCCGTTGACGATGCCAGAGGCTACTGCCGTGTTCGTCAGCATGCCGCCGGGCACGTCGTGCCAGGGCCCAGCGCTGAACGCATCGTTGGCGCTGCTGACGACGCGGCATTGAATGCGTCCGTCACTGAGCACGGCGAAGCCATAGACGACGGCGTTGTGTTGCGCGCAACTCAACGCGTGCGGCGTGACCAGCGTTTGCGGCGGCAGCGTTTCCTCTTCCCAGCCCTCCCAGTTCGGGTCTTGTTTGCGCAACCGGTTTGAATAGACGCGCCGGTTGGTCTGGCTGCTGGTGAAAACGAACAGATCGCCGTAAACATCCGCCGTCGCGGCAGGCGCGCGATCTGTGCGCAGCGTGCCGTCCAGCAACGACCAGTCCGTCCACGCGGGCACGCCCGGCGCATTGACGGCAAAGCAGCCCGCTTCGAGTTCAGTGCCTTGAATGAAAAAGCCCGCCGATGACCAGCGCCCCGGCACCGCGCCGACCGATTGTTGCGTGTACCGCGCGCCCTCCCAGGCGATTTCGCTGAGTTCGCCGGTCAATTCGTTGACGGCGATCAGGCGGCCCAGGCGATTGAGGAACTGGCTGGCACTGACGCTCAACGTGCGGTTCTCGCGTTCGCGGTCAAAGCAGATTTCGTTTTGATAATAGGTGCCGCTTTTCGGCGGAATGAATTCGAGGTGCTCGACGGCATAGCCGATGTTCGCCAGCAGCGTGACCGCGCCCGCCGGATGAATAGCGTAGATTTCGCCGCCGTGCACATCGTGGTCGCCGTAGCCTTCGACGCCGACGATGAGCTGTTGCGCCAGCGGGCCGAAGGTGGGCGGCGCGACGGTGGCGCCTTCCAGCCGCAATTGCAGGTCAATCAACTCCGTGAATGCGCCCGTCGCCGAGACCAGAAAGATTTTGCCCTCGGCGCTGGCCGCGATCAGTTGGCCGCCGAAACTGCCTTCGGTATCAAACACGAGCGCGCCCCACATCCCGCCGCCCGGCCCGAAATCGGCAAACACATCGGCCAACACGTCGCCATTGGCCGCCAACCGCGAGACCTGCGTATTCGGCCCGCGCCCGACAAAGATTTCGCCCGGCGTGAAGCCCGCCGTCACGGGCGGCCCGCTCATTGGGACGATGGCGATCTTTGATTCGACCGCGCGAAACATCGTGTAGCCGGGCGCGAAGCGTTGCCGCGCGCCGCCGCGATCCACCTGATTCAACTGCTGTAGGCGCGGCTGGCCGCCGGTGTTGTAGGGCGAAAGCGAAACCAGCAAGCGATCCAGTTGCGCGTGGTAGGCGAGGCCCTTGGGATTGACGACTTCGCCCGGCCGCACGATCTGATCGAAATCGCCGCGATAGCTGACGAGTTCGGTGAATTGATAGGGAAACGGCGATGGCGCGAGTTTGATGGCCAGCGGCGTGGCGTCGAGTTGCAGTGTGAAGGTTGGCATAACTAATTCTCTCGGTTGTGATGATATGGGGAAAAGCAGAGGCAAGATAGAACGGGTGCGAAAAAGAGGCAAACCCTGGCTGTTGATTGAGCTTTGGCGGCGCGATGCCTTACACTGACGGCGTTCCCGAACAACTCAACGAGGAGAATCGCGATGGCACAACCGCAACGCCAATACAATCTCAGCGAGATCGCCAAAACTTT
>JANOWX010000846.1:0-7790 GCA_031418175.1 Acidobacteriota bacterium
CTCAGCGCGGTGCAGCTCGCGCAGGCGGGCGGCTACTCGCTCGAAGTCAGTAACGTGGTGGCCGTGACTCCCACCGTCAGCGCGCTGCTCACGGTGTTGCCGACCTTCCCGATGGCCGAGGCGGGTCGGTGAAGCGCAGGCCGGGTTTGACCAGCGCAATCACGGCTTTGTTGGCGGCCAGCACAGCTTCATAAATTGCGCGTTGCGCTTTGCTGAATTTGCCGTTGGCGGGGAAGCTGCGCGTGATGTCGCCAGTGAAGAGATTGTATTCGGCGCCCGCGTCAATCAGCACCATGTCGCCGTCTTTGATCTGCTCATTGTTGGTGTTGTAGTGCAGAATCGTCGTGTTGAAACCCGACCCAACAATCGAGGGATAACCCACGCCCGCCGCGCCGCTCTTGCGGAAGACGTATTCGACCAGCGCTTCCAATTCGTATTCAAACATGCCTGGCTGGCAATGCTTCAGCGCGGCGACGTGCCCGGCGGCGCTGATGGCGGCGGCGCGGCGCAGGTCGGCGATGTCCGCCGCGTCTTTGCGCAGCCGCATCTCGTGCACCAGCGTGACCGGATCAATGATCGTGGTCGGCCCGTATTCGCCGTAACGCACGCGTTCGCGCAACCGTTTGATCAGCTCAATCAGCTTCGCATCAAAGGCCGGTTGCATCCCCAACCGGTAATACAGCGTGTCCGCGCCGTTCAAATACTGCGGCAGAATTTCAGGCAGTTGCGCGATGTCGTAAGCGGCATCGGCGCCGTGCGTTTTGATCGCGCCTTCGACGCCGGCGCGCAGGCCCGTCCAGATTTCTTCTTCTTTCACGCGCGGGCGGACGAAGAGGATGTACTTGTGCTGTGGATGATGCGGCGCGAGCACGGCGACGCAATCGGGTTCGTTAAGGCGCGTGAGGTAGTAAAAATCTGTGTCCTGGCGAAACTCGAAATCGCTGTCCTGGTTGCGGCGGATTTCGTGCGCACTGGCAAACACGGCGACGCTGTTGGGCGCCATCTGGTTCATGAATTCGACAAGTCGGGCAGGTTTCATTGCGGGCATTGCTCCTGATAAAAATGTACCGCGTTCGACGTTCAGGCCAAGCTCTTCAGCGTGTTCGCATTTGAAAAAGCAAACTGCCGCACCAGGATCAACCTTTGCATTGTTGGTCAGATGCTGGCCGCCATAACTGAGCGTGACCGGGATGGTGATGCCGTCCGCTTCGTCGGGATAGGAAAACTGATAGGCGAACGCCAATTCGATCAGCGCCAGCCTCCGGCAAAAGGCGGCGCATCCGGGTCTTCGACCAATGTGACCAGCGGCAAATAGGCGCCATCCACACGCGTGGCAGCGTAAACCGCTTGCGCTTCCGGCCCGTAGGCGATCAACCGGTCGCCGTCCAATGCTACCCATGGCTTGGCGTATTGGCGTGCGTGTTCGGCCAGCCAGCGTCGCGCGGGCGATAATCCGGCAATGGAATGGGCAGCACGCGTTTGTCCAAGGCTGCTTTGGCAGGTTGAAGCGCGGCTTTTTGCGCGGCCCACAATTGCTGCAACTTGGCCTGCTCAGCCGGAGGCAGTTGCACGATCTGTTGCAGGATGCTTTCAACTGAAATTTCGGACATGGCTTGTTACTCCTTGCGGCGGTTGCTATCCATCGCATCGGCATACACGGTTGTTATTCCTGCTCAATTATTCGCTTATTCGCTCGATGAATTTAAAGGCGACCCACCCAGTTTGCTGGTCATCTTTTGTTACAACTTCGACCCATTCAAAATTTCCCACTGAGACAATCCTCGCGCTATTCACAAGAACTTGCGTGCCGTATGGCAGTTTGGTGATGATTTTTTGAGATGTCCCAGCCGAGCTTCGTAATTTCAGGTCATTTTCCGCAACACGGTACAATAAACCTGATGTCAGAGAATCCTTGGCTGATTGAGGTGCTTTAGTCGAGAGCGAAAGTGATTTATTTGCTCCCACGCGATACTGAACCAAACCTAGAGACTTCACGAAACGTTCAAATTCATTGAAGTCGGCGAAAGCAAGAGAGAGGGTCATCCCTGCCCCACAGACTGCCCCAATGAGCAAGTAAAGCAATGCCGATGACCATTCTGAAACCCCGCGCCTAGTATGCACCCGTGACCTCTTTTCAGATTTGGGCGCAACACCTCTTGACGACTTCTTAGACCTAGAGGAAATGTAGTCTTTGGAGGGAGTGATGTCGTAAGAGGGGGCCGTATAAGTTACGGTACTTGGAGGAGAAGGTGTATAAATCGGGATATCGATTTGCGGTCTCGTTATCTCAAGTTTTGGTCTCATCTCTTCTACTTTCCAAGCTTCATAATAGGGCCGACTTGGGTCTCCGTGTACCCACCAGCCTTCACTGTCTTCCATTCGTTATCTCCTTGCATCGGAAAGCCACTCTAAGTTCAGCCAGCGTCGGTACACGCTGGCCGCGAAACCGCAATAACACGGCGGCGCGCGCCTTGCGCAACATCACCAAATCCGCCGCCTGCTGCCACACATTCAAACGTGTTTGCTCGACGTGGCTAAGCGCGCCTGTTTGATTGCGCGCCAAGAGCTTGTGCAACTTCCGCTGCGTCGGCTCCGGCACTGTTTCAAGCATCACCTGCCAGAGTGCGTCATCATCCAGTAACTCCAACTCGGTCAAATTCTGTCGCAACTCCAGCGGCAAGCCTTCCAGCGAAGGCAGCGAAGCCTGCAATGCCGTAAGCAGCAGCGCTTCGACTGGCTGCTTGGTCGCTTGCGCAGAACGTTGCAGCGGTTGAAAGATGCTGTCCGGCAAATTCAGCGTGATGGTTTGTGACATTGATGATTATCCCCTGGCGGCGCCGTCCACCCATTCAAATTTCACCTGCTCCCGCTTGGCGCAACACGTGAGCGCAAATTCGTTGATGACATCGCGGCCCAAAATATCTTCGTCTACGTCATCGCGGCAGTCGGCCATAAATTGAATTGACTGTCCGGCCAATACCACCGCTGCGTTGTATAGCTGCCGTTTGCGGGCGATACCACCGATGCCGCCGATCTTCTGCCAGCCGGCAGGATCGCTCCACAGGTCGAGCCGGTCAGCGACTTCGTGACGCAACACGGTCAAATCCGCGCCAGTGTCTACGACGAATGAGACTTCCACTTGATCATTCAGGCGCCAATCGCCAACCGCTGCTGTCAACATCGGCATTGTCGGAACATAGCTGCGGTCATAATGCCCCGTCACAATGTGGCGCACGCGCAACTCGATTTCTTCGTTGCCGACCAGGCTGACGTACATTACGCCGCTGCCGGTTTTCTGGCTGGCTTCCGCTGCGACGTGATTCATCTGTTTTCCAACCGCCACGACCACGCCGCCGACGATGGCAACCCACTGACCGGGATAGAGTCTTAATAACTCGTCGCGCTGCCGCCAATACGCCGCTTCTTCCTGCTCGAAGCGCTGCTGCGCTTCGCCCCGCGATAATTTAGTGCCAATGGTCAGTTGCGCGGGCGCGGGCGCTTCCTCCGTCATTTCCGCTACCGGTGACGGTAGCGCGGCTTGTAGCGCCGTGAGCAAGACAGCTTCAATCGGCTGCTTCGTCGCTTGCGCGGTGCGTTGCAGCGGTTGAAAGATGCTGTCCGGCAAATTCAACGTGATAGTCTGTGACATTGATGATTACCTCCTTGCGGCGCGCAGCTTAACACTCACCGCCCCCGATACGTAATCCACATTGGCGACGCCCACACCACCTCGCCATCCTGCTGTTCGCCGCGCACGTAGTAATAACTCTGCTTGCCCGCCTCCGGCTTTTCGTCGCGCCACGTGAAGCTGACCGCCGCCGTCTTCGGCTCAATCGTGTATACGTATTTGTTGTCCTTGATGATGTGCACCTTCGCAAAGGGCGCGGTGCCGGTCAGCTTGACGGTCAGCACAGGCCGCTGCGTCGTGTCGAAGATGTCGCCCATTAGGTGCGTGCCGCTGCGCACGTCGGCCAGTATGTCATCGGTCGCGCCGTAAACGTGCCGCTGCTGGAAGGCTTCCAGGATGCCTTTGCGCGACGGTTCGCGGACGTAAAGGATGCAGTAACTCATGTGCGTCGAGATGTGATCGCTCGAAGCCTGAAAGCCCAGCTTGTAACCGCGTTGCAAGGCCAGCGAGACAAAGCCTTTCTCGCGCCAGCCGCCGATGCTGTCATTCGCGTTGTTGGAGCGCGGCGCGTCGGGCATTTCGTAATTCTGGCGGTCGCCCTGATAAATTTCGACGACGGGTTCGGTCAGCGGGTCGTTGTCGCGCCAGTCGGTGCCCATGTTCGTGCCGCTGGTGTGCGAGGCGACGATGCCGTTGAAGTGGCGCAGGTAACGATAAAGCATCTGCGTGTCGGGCGCGTGGACTTCGGGCGTCTCGTTGGTGCGCGGCAAACGCGGCAGCGTGCGTATGCCGCGTTGGGCGAAGATCACGTTGCGGTGGCCTTCGGGATAGGTGACGCTGCGTTCGTAGCTGAACAGCGGCGTGAAACCGCCGGGCGAGTGCAAAATGTCGGTCAGCTTCTGCGTGATCCACCAGGAATACTCGCGCCCCGCGCCGTTGTCGTGATCGCAACAGCCGATCCAATCCAGCGCCGCCGCGTCCACGGCGTAGCGGAACTGATCCCAGATCGTGCCGTCGCCGCCACCATCCATCGAAATTTCGCTGTGACGGTGGAATTCGCCGCGCATCAAGCGGTACTCGGCGTTGGCAGTTTTGGCGCGGTACTCGCGCAAGCGTTTGACGTGCGGTGTCTCGGGCGCGGCGTTACTGGGCGTCACGTCGGTCGTGCTGGCCGTCAGGTTCAGCGGTTTCAGCGTGTCGCTGAGCACAATGCGCGCGGCGTAAAGATCGTTGTTGTACGGGTCTTCGCGCCCGCCCGCCGCATCGTTGGCGCGCAGCCCCGGATGGAAGTTTTGCCGCCCATCGCTCGATCCCACAATCAACAATTCGCCCGCCGCCGTCGAAGCCAGCGCGGGCCGGTTGTCCAGCAGGTTGTCGCTGTGCGTGATGAAGATCGGATTCGTCCACGCCTGGCCGTCATAACTCACGACGTTCTCGAACCAGACCGTGCCGAGTTGCGACCACCATTGCGGATTGAAGGTGCGATAGGCCAGCCAGATGCGCCCGCCGCGGTCGGCCAGCAAACGCGGCAAGCTGTTTTTTGGACGCGGCGGCGCGCCGGGCGTCGCGCTGGGCCGCCGGTTTTTCGACGCTTCGGGATTGGGCTGCACGCCCAGGAACGGATCGCTTTGCCGGGTCGGCGCGTCCACGTTGCGATTGAGCAGGCCGGGCAGCACCGCGCCCACGTCGGCGGGCGCAAAGACGCGATCGCCCTGCCAGACTTTCAGTTTGATCCAGCGCCCGTGATACAGGCCAATGCCCGTCGTTTCGTCCGCGCCGAAATCCTTGCCCCAGCCCAAGTCGGACTCTTCCCACGCGACCCACAACCGGCCCTGCGCGTCGTAAGCCAGCGCGGGATAGGCTTCGTAGCGCGTGCTGGCCGCCGCCGTTTTCTCCACGCCCAGCTTGCCGCCGGCGTCGAAGCTGCGGAAGTAAATGTCGTAATCGCCCTTGCGATAGCTGTCCCACGCGATGCTTACGTCGCCGTTGGCTGATGCGGCAATAGCCGGGTTCCATTCGTTGCCGCCAAATTGCGTTGAAGCTTGGCCGACAGGTATCTCGGCGGAAAACTTTTCACCGTCTTGCCGCGCGGCGTGAATGCGCGCGCGCGCGTTGCGAAAGGCTTGCCAGGCGACGGTGACGACGCCTTTGGCATCGCTGGCCGCGACCGGATTGATGTCCGCGCCGCCGTCGCTGGTCAGCCGCAACGTCGCGCCGCCCCGGCCATTCGCAAAGCCGCGCGCATACAGATCGAAGTTGTTATTCACATTGCCCGTCCAAAACACCCACACGCGATTGCCGCCATCCACGGCCACGGCGGGGCGGAACAAATCGCCGCGCGGCTCGCTGACGGCGATGGGGTCAGCCCATTTGCCTTGCGACCAACGCATCAGCATCACTTGATCGCCGCCGGGCGCTTCGGTCAGTTCGTTGAAATTGGTTGTCTCTTGCGACGAAGCGTTGCGGAAGCCGGGGAATTTCGGATTGCCGCTGAATTGCTGATAGGCCACCCACACGTCGCCGTTGCGGTCGGTCGCGGCGGCAGGGAAGTCCTGCTCTTCGCGCGAACGCCCGGCGTTATTGATGATGTTGACGCTGGCGGGCACGCGTTCGACCATGGCTTTGCCAGTGAGAAATTTGATGCGATTGCCATAAGCAATCTCTGCCGGGTTGAAACTGAATTCGCCCTGCGCGGTTTTGACGGTGACTTCCGACGCTGACGTGACGTTGGCAAAGGTCGCCACGACACCATTAGCGACGATGGGGCGCACCTGTTGCGCCGCGTTCTGTCCGCCGAACACGCGAATCGGATGCGTGGCGATGCGCCATTGCGCGCCCGTCGTGTTCTGCTCGCCAAACGCATCCTGCAGATCAAAGCGCCAAGGCTCGATACGCGCGAGCGCCCCGCCGCTGACGGTCAAGCCGCCGTCCCAGCGCGCGCTGACCGTGTCGGTCAAGCCCAGCAGGATGCGAAAGGCGTGTTCCGTTTCGGGCGCAGCCAACGTGACCGGCGCAGTCGTGATTGGCAACAACGCGGCGCTGCGCGATTGTTTGAAGTTTTGTACCAGCCAGCCCACAGCAAACAGGGCGGCCAACAAGAGTGCGAGACGAAGCGGCTTGGCGAACATCGGCGTGACCTCCGTTTCAGGTTTTGTTGAGTACTGCGTCGAGCGGTGGTTGGTTGCGCGTAGCGTGAGTTAGAGGGGCGGGGGAGTCAAGGCGGCTGAGATTTTTTGCCGTCCTGCGCTTCAGTCTTGGTTGAAGTATGCGCTGCCGCGCACGAGTTTGACTTTGCAGTAGTACTGAATGGCTTTGAAATCGTCCCAGTCGTTGGTGATTACGGTGGCACTGACGCGCCAGGCGCTCACTGCAATGAGCGCGTCCAGCATCATTCGTTGTGAAGCGCCGGTTTGTTGCGGCGGCGTTTGTCCGCCCGCGTGGCGCTTGCGCCTGCGCGTCAGCCAAAAGAGCACGCGGCTGGCAAACAGCCAGTCTTCCGCCATGGGCACGATCAGGGTGCCGTGTTCGGCGTGGCGTTGCCGGATTTTCTCAAACGTGATGCGCTCGTGGTCGTCATCGGCGTTGGCGATCAGTTCAGCCAGCGCCACGCCTGAGGCAAGGAAGTTCTTCGGCAACGCCGCCGTTCGATAGGCAATGATGGCTGAGGTATCAAGTGTGTACAGTGTCATTTTGTTGCTCGCGTTGTTGTTGCTCGCAGAGCCGTCGCTGATGACTGTCGTAGGCCAATTGAAAACCGTAGATGGTGAGTTCTTCCAACGTCATTTCATCAAATGGCTTGTGCTTTTTTCGGCGTGGGCGCGTGGGCTTTGCGCCGTTTTCCGGTTGCCCGTTGGCCGCCTGGTTCAGCGTTTTCACGGCTTGCTTGTCAGTTGTTTTCGGCATACAGCTTCCTCCTTTCTGAAGTTGATAGCGGGCTCAACTATAGCATCCAGGCAAAAGAAATGTACCGTAGGTTGTCTAACCTGCGGAGCACTTAATGGCGAGCCAGCGCGGAATCCAAAGGACTTTTACCTAAGTGCTCCGCAGTTTTGACAACCTACGGTACATTATTCAAGCCGCCGCGAAAGTGCGCAGCGGATGATACAGCGTGTCGCGCTCAATCGGCTCAAAACCCGCCTCTTTGATCAGCGCGACGATGTCG
>JANOWX010000847.1:0-4850 GCA_031418175.1 Acidobacteriota bacterium
GCGCCCATCTGCAAACCGCTATAAACTATGAGTAGTGAGGGCCTCGCCTTAGCGACGCTGCACATAGCCACACCATCCACCTGATCGAAATGCGAGGGTGCTTCAGCAACCCGGTGTGTTACGCGCACGCACGCGCAATCCACCGCCTGCCAGAGATAAGTTGATCTGATGGGAGGGTAACCAGTGCCGGTAACTAGCCTAATTGTTCGCTCGGATTGAAACGTTGTGGAAGGTTCAGAGGATTATTCCGGTGGTAGCTTTGCCCGTTCACCTACACCTACTATGTCGCTCACCATGGCTTTACCGGAATCAATCGGGGCACCGTCTTGGACTTCCGCTGTCAGCCTAGTCGCTTAGCTGACAGCGGAGTTTTTAGCACAAGCTCTCTCTTTTGCCAAACGAAATATTAGCGCGGATGGCAGTTCGGTGTAGGACAAGCACCGCGCAGCGGTAGGGTAGTGCGCCTGGGCGCTGGCGCAATGCCCAGGCAAGAAAAATTTCTTGCCAAGCCACACCACGAGTGCTATTTTCCGCGCCGCATCCTACCCAATAGTTCTCTTCTCCGCAGTATCAAGCATGCGTGCAGAAACTCTCCTACCACTGCCGCGCAGCCGACCCACGAAATCGGTACTGAACTTCTGAGTTGCGGGTTAAACGACGGGCAGTTGTGTCGCCAACGCACCCGCTATTACTCCGTCAACTAAGTTCTTTGAGAGAAAAAGACGCAACCACGTAGTAACGATTTCAATCGTTCAGTCCTGGCCGCAGCACAAAACGAATAAATTCGTTACTACGTGTTGCCGTCCGTGACCCACAAAGAACTTAGTTTTCGGTGTACTAGCCCAGTTTGCGCGAACCGCTCGCAACCCACGACCCGCCGATGACTGTCGCGCGACAGCCATCCTCGCTCTTTTGCAGTAACAATTTCGCTGGGTACATTTCTACAAGTTCCGTTCGCACAACGCAGTCCGTCCGGCAGGCTCCCGCTTTCCCAAGGCACGCTTCCTTTCACCCCGCTTGGCCCGCACAAAGTCCACGGCCCGGAACCCATGCCAGAACACGTGCCAGAACACATGTGAGGATGTCACCTTGGCGTATTTCCACTAGACGCAGCTTAGGTTTGGAATGGAGTAATGGTGATGGGATACCTTCGTCTACGATTCTCGACGCTCATTGTAACAATCACGCTCGCCGCCACTGGCTGGGCACAAGACACGCCCAACCTCTTTTTGCACGCGGCCACGAACGCTCCGCACGGAAAAAACGGCACGGCCGCCAGCCGCTTCGCCGCCCGGCTGGATTTGATTGACGGCGGCGCGGCGGAATTTCAACTGCAACTGCCCGACGGCCCAGTCATCGTGTTGCGCAAAAGCGGCCACGAACGGCGCGCGGCGGGCAATGCGGTCTGGCGCGGAGTGACCAAAGGCGGCAGCGAGTTGCAGGCAGTACTCACGGTCAAAAACGGTTTGCTGGCCGGTGCGCTACGCAACAGCCAGGAGCTTTATGAAATCCGCCCCACCGCCGACGGTCACCACCTCATCGAGAAACTCGACCCGGCCAGCTTTCAACCCTGCGGTGGCAGCGCTGGGCCAAGCCGTACCGAAAAGCCCGCGAACGAAGAGGAACTGCAACTTAGAACCGAGGCCATGCTGGCCACAACCCCAGTAGAAATTCAGTTGCTTTCGGTTTACACCACGGCGGCCAAAACGGCGGCGGGCGGCGCGGCCCAGATCGAAGCCACGATTCAGGCGGCCGTGGACAGTGCCAACGCGGTCTTTATCAACAGTCAAGTCAACGCTCGCTACCTGCTGGTAGGCATGGCCGAGATCAGTTATGCAGAAGCGGGCAACATGTCGGACGATTTGAATTGGGTGCAAGCCAACGCGGGCGTCACTGCATTGCGTGATCAATACGGCGCCGATATGGTCTCACTGATCGTCAATAACGGTGGCGCTTACTGCGGGCTGGCCATTGCCATGCGCACGCCGGGGCCGGGTTTTGCGAATTTAGCCTTTCAAGTGACGGCGCGCAGTTGCGCTGTCGGCAACCTCACCTTTGCGCACGAGCACGGCCATAATCTGGGCATGGAGCACGACCCGGCGAACGGCGTGTTGCCGCAGTATGCCTCTTATCCCTGGTCATTCGGCCATTTCACGAATGGCGGCTATCGCACGGTGATGTCGTACAACAATCAATGCACGGCTGGCTGTGCGCCCATCGCCTACTTCTCGAATCCGAACCTCAGTTATCAGGGCCTGCCGCTGGGCATCGCCGACCAGCGCGACAACGCGCGCACGGCCAACGCCACCGCCGGCATCGTCGCCAATTTCCGCGACCCCGCGAACGCCGCGCCAGGCGCACCGGGCAACCTGTTGGCCAACGCCACTTCCAGCGCCGAGATACTGCTGAACTGGGCCGACAACTCCACCAACGAAACCGGCTTTCGCATCGAGCGTTCGAGCGACGGCACGAATTTCGTTGCCGTCACCAACGTCGGCGCCAATGTGAACGGCTATTCCGACACCGGCATTGCGCCCGCAACGACTTGCTACTACCGCGTCGTTGCCTTTAACAACAATGGCGCGTCAGGCTTCAGCAATGTGGCCAGCGCCACGACTGTTAGCCTACCGCCCGCTGCCCCGGCCAACTTGATCGCCACGGCAATCGCTCCGACCCAAATCAATCTGAGTTGGAGCGACAACGCCGGGAATGAAACCGGCTACAAGGTGGAGCGCTCGCCGAACAACAGTACTTGGGCGCAAATCGTGCTGCTCGGCGCGAACGCCGCGTCCTACAACGACACTGCGGTCAGCGCCGCAACGTTGTATTACTACCGTGTGCGCGCCACTGGCAGCGGGGGCGATTCGGCCTCGACCACGGTGGCGAGCGTCACGACGCCAGCCCCGCCACCCGCCGGCCCCAGCAATCTGAGCGCGCTCGCAGTCGCAAGCACACAAGTCAATTTGAGCTGGACGGACAATGCCGTAACCGAGACCGGCTACCGCGTCGAACGTTCGAGTGACGGCGTCAATTTCACGATGGTGGCGCTGCCCGGGGCCAATACCGTGAGTTTCACTGACACCACCGTAAGCGCGCCCGCGCTCTTGTCATATCGCGTACGCGCCGTTAACAGCGGCGGTGATTCAGCGGCGGCCAATGCGACGGTCAATCTGCCCGCCAACGGTTTGGCGGCGCCGTGGTCGTTCGTCAATATCGGGGCGGTCGGCGTCAGCGGCAATGCGGGACTGTTCAACGGCGTTTACACCGTGCGCGGCAGCGGCCTGCTGGGCGGCAAGACAGACAGTCTGCTGTTCGCCTATCAAACTTTGAATGGTGACGGCGAGATCAAAGCGCGGCTGAGCGCGCCGCAAAACACCGGCACAAATGCGCGCCTGGGCGTGATGATCCGGGACAGCTTGACGGCCGATTCACGCCACGCCTTCATGGGCCTTGATGGCGCGGCTGGTTTCCGCTGGATGCGCCGCAGCACGCCCGGCGGCGCCACCACGGCAGCCGACAATGGCAGCGGCGCGCCCCCGCAATTGTGGGTAAAGCTGGTGCGCGCCAACAACATCATCAGCGGTTATAAATCAGCGGACGGCGTAACCTGGACGCTGGTCAATTCGGTAAAACTGCAGGCGGGCACGAACATTTGCATCGGGCTGGCTGTCAGTTCAGGCGCGAGCGCGGCCTTAAACACTTCGGTGTTCGACAATGTCACCGTCATACCCTAACCACACTTGCCGGTCTTGCCGCGCTTTCACTGTGATAAAAACGCGGGGCACGAAGAAGTAGCCGCTGGCTTTCTGCGTGCCCGCGGATTAGGACTTCCGCAAGCTGTGGTGTGGGTTCTTTACCCGCACCACACGCACGCGGCTGGCGGATGCGGGTAAAGAACCGGTAAAGAACCCGCACCACAGCTTGCCGCGTTTTGCCCTGCCCTCCGCTTCGGTTAGCATAGCCGCCGATTCCATGCAGAACCCAAACACCACTGTCCTGGCCTTCTTCGCGCACCCTGACGATGCCGAATTTCTTTGCGCGGGCACGCTGGCGCGATTGCATGCGCACGGCTACACGATCCACTTCGCCACGCTGACGGCTGGCGATGGCGGCAGTGTTGAATTACCGCCCGCTGAGATTGCGCGCATCCGCCTGGGCGAAGCGGCGCAAGCGGCCGCCATCCTCAACGGCACGCATCAATGGGCGGGCGCGCCGGACGTGAAAGACTTGCTGATCTGTTATGACCAACCGTCGTTGCGCCGCGTGATCGAAATCGTGCGCCGCGTCAATCCGCAACTCATCTTCACGCACTCGCCGCAGGATTACCTGCCCGATCACGAAGTGACCAGCCAGTTGGTGCGCGCCGCCTGCTTTGCGGCCAGCGTGCCCAATGTGCAGACGCTGGATGAGAATGCGGCAGCCGCCACCACGCACGTGCCGCACCTCTATTACAGTGATGCGCTCGAAGGCAAAGACAGCTTCGGCGCGCCCGTGCCGCCCGGCTTTTACATAGACATTTCGGACGTCATCGAAACCAAAGCACGGATGTTGGCCTGTCACGCCAGCCAGCGCGCGTGGCTGTTGCGCCAGCACGGCGTGGATCAATACCTGCAAGCCATGCGCGGCTGGTCGGCGCAACGCGGCGCTGAAGCAGGTGTGGCTTTCGCCGAAGCGTTTCGCCAACATCTGGGGCACGCTTATCCCCAAACCAATCTGCTGGCCGCAGTGCTGGGATAACTTAACGTAGGGGCAGACCTGCGTGTCTGCCCCGGTCGGTTTTGACGCCACCGGCTTCGCCAATTACCACCGGGGCAGACCTGCGTGTCTGCCCGGTCGGTTTTGACGCCACC
>JANOWX010000848.1:0-8377 GCA_031418175.1 Acidobacteriota bacterium
TGGGTGTGCGTGCGGCATCGGCCGCCGTTTTGGTTGTCCCTTTATCGTTCGCCAATTAAGGTACAACCAACGCGGCGGCCCGTGCCGCACGCACTCCAAAAGCTTCGCCATCTTCAGGTTTAAGGACTCGTCTGGCGCAGCAAGTCCGTCAGTTCACAGGCTTCAAACTGCGCAATGCCATGCGCCAATGCATTGGCCGCCGACGCGCTCAAACGTCTGCCCGCATTGGCTAAAAACTTGATCTTCAATTCGGCCAAGCTGAGCGGGTGGCCCGGCCCGCCACGATTGGCCAGCACTTTCTCGACCAACACTTCCCCGCTCTTCATTCTGACCGTCAGCACGGCGGGAAACTGATTCGGAAAGATCGCATCGCATTCGGCATTCGCCACGCAACGCACTTTCGCCGCCAATGCCAAATAGCGCGGATCGTTGACGCGCGCGTCGGTGAAATCGTCGAGCCACAACCCCAAGCCGCCGCCGCCGCCAATCAACGCTGTCGCCACCGTGAACGGGCCGCTGAATTGCGCGTGATAGCCCGATTGCGGGCGCGCCTTCTGTGCGGGCGGTTGCGCGATGGTGCGCAACGTGGGCGCGGCGACGCCGAGTTCGATCTCAGCAATATCGTCCAGGTTACCGATCCGTCCGCGCAAGCGCAGGGCCGCGTCAATGCCCGCGTGCGTGAAATGATTGGCGGGATATGGCTTGTAGAAAATATCCGGGATGCACCAGTACTCACCCAGCCGATCCAGAAATTCGTCGGCGTCGAATTGCCCGCCGCAAAAGGCCTGATAAAAGCCGAAGCGCCCTTCCATAATTGAAGGCGGGCCGGTGAAACCCGCGCGCGCGGTTTGCGCGGCGATGATGCCGGCGTGCGCGGCCCAACCGCAGTGCAAGCGTTTGACCGAACCGCCGGTGCGATTGGCTTCGATCACGCCCGATCCCAGCGAAGCCGCGATGGCGACCGCGTGCATTATGCCGTCCGCGCCCAAGCCGTAGAGCTTCGCCGCCGCCGCCGCCACACCCAGCGTGCCGCAGATCGAAGTCGCGTGCCAGCCGCGTTCAAAGAACACCGAGTTGCCCAGCTTACGGTCATACGCCGCCATGCCCGCACGCACGCACAGTTCATAACCGATCGCCGCCGCCGCCAGCACGTCTTTGCCGGACGCGTTGATCGCTTCGCCGACGGCCAACACGCCGGGGATGAGCGAGGCGCTGGGATGCAACACGGACGGCAGATGCGTGTCGTCGTAATCCAGCGAATGCGCGAGCGTGCCGTTGACGAAACCGGCGCTGGGCGCGGGCAAACGGTGCGGCGCGCCGATGGTCGTCGCCTCTTCGCGCCCGCCCCAACTGACGGCCAGGTTCAAAGCCATCGCGCTGGTGTCGAGCGGCGTCGCGGCCAGACACAAGCCGATGGTGTCGAGCGCGCGTGCTTTCAGGCTGGCGACGACGGCGGGCGGCAGCGATTCGTAAGTGACTTCAGCGGCAAAGCGGCTGAAGCGTTGCAACAGTGTTTCCATCCTTACCTTCCAACTAAAGTCCACGAATGCCCGTCCGGCGCGCGGAACGAAAAGCTCGGCTCGCCGAATTCATTCTTCAGCACGGGGGTCACATCCGTCGCCTTGCTCGCTTTGACCTTTGCCTGATAGGCGGCGATGTCTTTGACGCGATAGGTGTAAAGCGAATAGCCCAGCGAACCGGGCCGCGAACGTTCGATCAGGTTCTCGTCCTTGCGCGCCATCGGGATGCGCCGCAACAACACGCGCCCCGAAATCGCCGTGTCAGGCGCCGGGCCGGAGCGCGGATCGTCGAGCGTCGAACCGAAGTAATACTCGCCCGGCTTCATCGCATAGAGCGCGGCGGAACCCGGCCCCAGCGATTCATAGGTGTTCTTCTTTTCCAATTGCGACAACTGCAAGCCGAGCACGTCGCGGTAAAACAGCGGCAATTCGGGATCGTCGCTCTGATACACCAGCCCGCTGTGCGTGACCTGGCTGGTGCGGAATTTGGACGCTTCGTTGACGCCGCCGTATTTCGGCGCGGTGTAGCCGAAGCGCTCAAAAAACATCTGGCGCGCAAACGGTTGCAGCACGATCAATTCGCGCACACCGACGATGTTGCCGAGAAACGGTTCGCTCTGGTCGAGCTTGTAAATCTCCGACCACTGCGGCGGCACGATGGCAATCGGTTTGTTGGCGCGCTCGGCGGCTTCGGCGTGATTGAAGAGTTGCAACACAGCGCGCGTCAGCGTCGAAGTCCAACGGCTGCCCGGCGTAATCAGCCGCGTCAAGCCCAGCCCTTCGTTGACAGGCTTTCCCCATACGAACAGGCGAATCAGGCCGTGGTCGGCGTCCTGGTGCAGCAAACGGATCGAACGCAGTTTGGAATCCACGCCGTACAACGCCCACGCGTCAGCGGCAGACAATTCGCCGATGGGGCCGATGCGGTAGCCGAGTTGTTCCCAGTAACTGATCTGCGGCAACGGGTCGGTGACGCCGACACAGATTTCGTAAAGGCCGCTGATGGGTGGGTCGGCAGCAGTTTGAGCCGTGGCGAAAGAGGTGGAATGCGAGCTTGTCGGGATAGACAGCAGGAAAGCCGCTACCACCAGCAGAAGCCGCAGCGTTTTATTCATTGAACACTCCATTTCAAACGACGACAGCCACCGGCCGCACCGGCACGCCCGTCGCGCCTACGATTTTTAGCGGCGTCAGCACAAACAAAAATTCAGACACCTGTGCTTGCGCGAGTTCGGTCAGGTTGAGCACTTCGATAATGTGGATGCCGCTTTCGACCAGCAGCATCCGATGCACCGGCAACAGCGCGTGGCCGCGTGCGGGGTAGATGCATTCATAAGCAATCGTCTCCGCGCCGGTCAGCCGAATCTGGCGTTCGATCAACCAAGCCGCCGCGCTTTCGTCCGGGCCGGGCACGCCGTGTTCGCGACCGACGAAGGTGTGCGCGTCGCCCCAATGCACGGGCCAGCCCGAGCGAATCAACACCGCGTCACCCGCGCGGACTTCGACATCTTGGCGCTGACAGGCTCGCGCCAAATCATCAGCCGTAATCGGCGTGCCGGGCGCGAGCACTTCGACGCTTTTCAACGCGGCAATGTCCAGCAACACGCCCCGGCAAAAGGTCAACGGAATCGCAGCGACATCATGTATCTTGAACCGTCCGCCCTGCTGCGCGGCATAGGCATCGTGGCCGCCAAACAGTTGGCCGTTGTGCGAGACGTGGCAGAGCGCGTCAATGTGCGTGCCCGTGTGCCCGCCGATCATGATTATTTCGTTCGAGGCCGAACCGCCATCGGCGCGCACCAGATCGCCGTGCCGCCGTTGCAGCGCCATTTTGAAGCCGGGATGATTGGGCGAGACGGGCATCGCGGCTTCAAGCGGCTGGGCTAGGTCGTAGAGTTTGGCGTTGCCGAATAGATTGAAGAGTTGTTGTTGGTTGGTGGACATAAACGGTTCAGACCGGCTGAGCGCCAACTGTACGGCAAACTGTTAGTTTGCCGTAGCCTCGGCATTCAGACACATTTGGCTCCCTCAATCGCTTCGCCTTGAAGGCCACAGCAAACTAACAGTTTGCCGTACAGTTCATCAGACAGCGTCGTTGGGACTGGCTTCCGCAAATACTTCCGCCAACGACAACACCGCACGCGCCCGCTCGACAATCGGCGCATCCACAAATTGCCCGTTCGCCAGCGTCGCCACACCCGCGCCCACGGCTTGCGCGCGCTCAAACGCTTCGACAATGGCGCGCGCCTCATGTACGGCGTCGGCCTGCGGCGTAAAGACTTCGTGAATGACCGGAAGCTGGGCCGGATGAATGCACGAGCGCCCGAAAAAGCCCAGGCGGCGTTGCGCTTCGGTGTTAGCGCGCAAGCCGACCGCATCCTTCAGCCGCGTGTAGACCGAGGCAATCGGCGGTTGCAATCCCGCCGCGCGCGCGCTCACGACCAGTTGCGAACGCGCGAACAACGTTTGCGTCTCGGCTTCGTCCACGTCGGCATTGATGTCCTTGGCGAAATCCGCTGCGCCGAACGAGAACGTTTCGACGCGCGGATGCCGGGCCATCTCAGCGGCATTCAGCAAACCCGCCGCGCTCTCAATCGTCGGCACGAGGCGCAAGCCGCCGACCGGCAAATCCACGCTCGCCTCGGCCCGTTTCAACAGTTCATCCAACGTGTCGAGTTCGGCCCGCGATTCTGCCTTGCCCAGCCGCAAGCCACGCACGCGCGGGTGCGCCACGACGGACAAGTCAGCTTGCCAATACGGCGACGAGACGGCATTGATGCGGATGTAAATCGCGGGCGCATTGGCGGGCGCGGTTTGCAGCGCCGTCAGCACCAACTCGCGCGCGCGGGCTTTGTTTGCGGGCGCGACGGCGTCTTCCAGATCAAGCACGACCGCGTCGGCCCCGGCGCGGAAGACTTTGCCGAGCAGCTTTTCGTTATCGCCGGGCGCGAAAAGGTACGACCGAGCCAGCATCAGACGACCCCCTTCTCGGCCAACTCGCGCAGGCGTTCATCACTCAATCCGAGCAGTTCGCCGTAAACCGCCGCGTTGTCGGCCCCGCGCGCCTGCCCCGTCCACTTGATCGCGCCGGGCGTCTCGCTCAAGCGGAACATCACATTTTGCATCTTGAGCGGGCCGAGTTCGGCATCCGCCACCGTCGTGATGGA
This sequence comes from Acidobacteriota bacterium, assembly GCA_031418175.1. Classification (GTDB taxonomy): domain Bacteria; phylum Acidobacteriota; class Blastocatellia; order RBC074; family RBC074; genus JACPYM01. The sequence continues at coordinate 4,688 of JANOWX010000848.1, forward strand.
CTCAAGCGCCTGATACTGCGGGTCGTCCATGATTTGCCGAATGTCGTAAATCGGCGCGACGGCGGCTTGCGCTTCTTCAAACGCCGCGACGACTTCGGCGAAAGGCCGCGCGGCAATCCAGCCGCCGACCATTTCATCCAACAAATCCGCGTGCTTCGCGCGTTCGGCTCCCGAAGCGAACCACGGTTCAGCGATGACTTCGGGATGGCCGACCAGATGCATCACGCGCTCGGCGATGCTTTGCGCCGAGGTAGAAAGCGCCACCCAGCGGTCATCCGCCGTGCGATAGACGTTGCGCGGAGCGTTGTTCGACGAACGATTGCCGCGCCGTTCCTGCACCACGCCGAGTTGATCGAACCAGGTCGGCTGCGGCCCCAGCACGGTCAGGATCGGTTCGATCAACGCCATGTCAATCACCTGGCCGCGGCCCGTCCGCCCGCGCGCGTGCAGCGCGAACATAATCGCCGAACTCAACGCCAAGCCCGTGATGCCGTCGGCCAGACCGAAGGGCGGCAACGTCGGCGGCCCATCCGGTTCGCCGGTCATTGCCGCAAAGCCGCTCATCGCCTCGGCCAGCGTGCCGAAGCCGGGCCGGTTTTTGTACGGGCCGAATTGGCCGAAGCCGGTCACGCGCGCCAGCACTAAACCGGGGTTGATCGCGTGCAACACGTCCGGGCCGATGTTCCAGCGTTCGAGCGTGCCGGGGCGGAAGTTTTCGATCAGCACATCGGATTGTTTGACGAGTTGTTTGAGCAGTTCCTGTCCTTCAATCGCGCTGAGGTTGAGCGTGACGGCGCGCTTGTTGCGCGCGATCATCTTCCACCAGAGGTTGACGCCATCCTTGGCGTGGCCGTGCGTGCGCACTGGATCGCCCTTGGGATGTTCTATTTTTATGACCTCCGCGCCGAAATCGCCGAGCAGCGTGGCGGCCAGCGGCCCGGCAAACAGCGTGGCCGCGTCCAGCACGCGTAAACCCGCCAAAGCGCCTGTCGTTGTTGCGTCTTGCTTCATAAGCTGTTGAAGTGTACGGTTGGTTCACCGTCAGAACGCGGCGATGGTACACGCCCATTTGACCTAAGTCTAGTACAACTTCCGGCGGCGGCAGCGTGTCAGTAGCCCGACCGTGAGGGAGGGCAGGCATCAAATAAGACCGCTTGGATTAACTGCCAAGCCTGCCCTCCCTCACGGTCGGGCTACTGACACAGTCACGCTGAATTTAGCGACCGATGAACGATCCCTTGATTGACGAATTGGCCCAGCGCATCTGGGACTACATGCAGTTGCGGCACCCGCTGGCGCACAGCGATTTGATCCTCGCGCTGGGCAGCAACGACCTGCGTGTGGCGGAACACGCCGCCGATTTGTATTTGCAAGGCTGGGCGCCGCGTCTGCTTTGCTCCGGCAACGCCGGGACGCTGACGCGCGAGTTGTTCGACCAGCCTGAGGCGGAGAAATTCGCTGCCGTCGCGCGGCAACGCGGTGTGCCCGACGCGGCCATTTTGCTGGAAAGCGAATCCACCAACACGGGCGACAACGCGCGCTTCAGCCGCCGTTTGCTGGCTGAACACGGAATCGAAGTCCGCCGCCTCATCCTGGTGCAAAAGCCCTACATGGAACGCCGCGCCTATGCGACGTTGATGAATTTCTGGCCGGGGATTGAGTTGATCGTTAGTTCGCCGCCGATTCCTTATGCCGCCTACCCCACGGCGCAACTCAGCCAAGCGACGGTCATCAACATCATGGTCGGCGATCTGCAACGCATCCGCGACTATCCGGCCAAAGGCTTTCAGATTCCGCAGCCGATCCCTGATGATGTATGGCAGGCGTTTGAGCAGTTGGTGGCGCGGGGTTACGACAAACATTTGTTTGCTGACTTGTCAGCCCCGTTGGCGCCACGCATACTCACGGCCACTCAAGCAGTATCCCAATCACAATTCAACGAGGAGATTCACATGGCAGCAACCAAAGAATTTCAAGGCAAGCTGTTGATCAGCGCGACCGATGGCAAAAAGCTGGGCGAGGTCAAAGACGTCTATCTGGACAAAGCCGCAACCAAAATCGTCGCCGTCTATCTGGGCAAAGAGGGCATCATCAACCGGCGCGCGCTCGTGCTCGACATCGGCAAAGTGCAGCTTTTCGGCGTGGACGCCTGGCTCATCAACGGCTCCGACACCGTGCAGGGCAAGGATGACGTTGCGGGCAGCGCCGATTACCTGTTGGCCGACGATGTGCGCGGGCGCGAGATTCAAACCGACGGCGGCACGCAGATCGCCACCGTGGGCGACGTGCTGGTGGATGGCAGTTTGAAAGTGCTCGGCTTCGCGCTCAGCAAGGTGCAGGCGCAGGGGCCGCTGTCGGAAAGCAACGCCATCGCCCGCGCCGCGATTTACGAACTGGGCGGCGCGGAACGCCCGATGATCACCGTGTTGGAACAGGCCGAAAGTTTGAAAGTAGGTTGAGCGATGGCAACGCGCAGCAACAGAAAATTGGCGGACATTATCGCGCGGCTGCGTCAGCATTACGGCGCGCCGGAGCCGCCGCCTTCTGTTGATCCTTTTGAATTGATCCTCTGGGAACAGGTCGCCTATCTGGCTGACGACCGGCGGCGCGCCGAGGCGTTTGAATTGCTGGCGCTGCGCGTTGGGCTGTCGCCGCAAAAGGTTCTGGCGGCGGATGAAGCGGCGCTACAGTCTGTCACGCGCCACGGTGGCTCGATTGCCTTTGCCGAACGCGCCGCCCGCTTACGCGCCTCAGCGCAGTTGGTGCTTGAAAAGTGGGATGGCGATTTGCGCAGTGCACTGCGCGAGCCGCTGGCAAAGGCGCGTCAGGCGCTGACGCGCTTTGCTTCGATTGGCGCGCCGGGCGCAGACAATATATTGCTTTTCACGCGCACCGCGCCGCTGCTGGCGCTGGAATCGAACGGGCTGCGCGTGCTGGTGCGGCTGGGTTATGCGGCGGAACAGAAAAGTTACGACGCGACTTACAAAGCCGTGCTGGCGGCGGTCGAACCGGAGTTGAAGCGCGACTTCGACTGGCTGAGTGCGGCGCATCAATTGTTGCGACAACACGGTCAAGAAATTTGCCGCCGCACAAAACCGCAATGCGCCGACTGCCCGTTACGGGTCAGTTGCGCGTTCGGCGCGGCCAGGTAACGTGGTTCACGTCGGGCGCGCGACTGTGCTAGGATGCCGGCGTTTCGCAACCAAGTTCGCACTCAGGGGAGGACGCACAATGAACGACTCGATTACCTTGACGATTGGCCCGTCGGAACGGGCGGAGTTGGAAGCGCTGCTGAATCAGTGGCAGCAAGAATTTGCGCAGGGCAAAGCAGAACACGAGCGCGTCTTGGCGCGCATTGAACGGCATAGCGCCACCAGTCGTAAGTATCTCGATCTGATCCGCGCCAATCTGGAGCAGCCATGTGGAAAAGCCTGATCGGTTTTATGCGGGATGCTTTTGATCTCTCATCCCGCCTCAAAGGCCACGACCAGAAATTGGAACGGCTTTTCGTCGCTGATGAAGATACGCTGGCGGAACTTTATCGTTTGTCGGAGCGCGTCTTGCGACTGGAACTGGAACTGCGACACCAACAGACGCAACACGCACAGGAACTCGCCCACTAGCAAACCCAACAAACGCTGGAACGCCAGAACTTCCAACTCCAATTGGAGAACCTGATCCTGCGGCTGC
>JANOWX010000849.1:0-5135 GCA_031418175.1 Acidobacteriota bacterium
ACCCAAATCTTTTGCGTTTGCGCGTATCGGTTTGGCAAGTGCTTTATTCACTCAACTTCGGGGCTTGGCGCAATGAGGACTTTTCGAGAAGCTTTTTGCTTTTCCCTGACCATAAGTCCTTTAGATTCGCCTCAAATCCCCGTAAGTGAAAAGATTTGGGTAATGACAAGGGTTAAAAACCCACGGCTAAATTCAACTGCCGCTAACGCGGCAAAGACAATTTTCAAAACACGAGATAATTTAGTTTTTCGTGTATTTAGTCTGTCCTTGCTTTCAAACTTGTTGAGCAAGGACAGACTAAAGTCTGTCCTACCCTTACATAATGAAGTACTGCCCCCAATGCCAAGACCCCTTTGCCGTCACGCTCGCAGTCTGCCCAACCGACGGGACGCCCTTGGCCTTGAAAGACACTTACGGCCTGACCGGACGCATCATTGCCGACAAATACCGGGTGGGTAATTTGGCCGCCTTCGGCGGTATGAGCGCGGTTTACCACGCGCATCAGCTCGGGGTGAAACGCCACGTGGCGCTCAAAGTCCTGCTGCCCAACCTGGCGCTCCAACACCCCAGAATGCTGGGCCGCTTCGAACGCGAAGCCCATTTGGCAGGTGTGCTGACGCACGAAAATATCGCCGTCATTCACGATGCCGGGCAGACGTCGGACCATCTCGCCTACATCGTGATGGAATGGCTGGACGGCGCGTTGCTGGAAACCGAATTGCAACAGCCGCACTTTTTGAGCTACCAACGCATCGGCTATCTCATGCGCCAAATCGCGGCGGCGCTCGATGCCGCGCACGCGGCGCGCGTCATTCACCGCGACCTGAAACCCACCAACATCATGATCGTGCCGCGCCCGGATGGCCGCGACTGGGTCAAGGTTTTCGATTTCGGCTTGGCCAAAGTGCTGGCCGACAGCATGGATTTGCAAATCTCGCACGCGCTGGGCACGCCGCATTACGCCAGCCCCGAACAGTTCCGGCCCGGCGAAGAGATCAGCGGACAGTCCGACATCTATTCAATGGGCGTGATCCTCTATCGCATGCTAACGCGCCACGTGCCCTTTGACGCGCCGGATATACACGAATTGATTCGGTTGCACATGCTGGAAATGCCGCCGCCTTTGACAGGCTTGCGTCCGAACCTGCCCGCCGCGGTCGAACATCTGGTCACGCGCATGCTGGCCAAGACGCCGCATTACCGGCCCGCGACGGCGACCGAAGCGGTTGATTTATTTGAACAAGCCGTGCAGGCCCTGCCCGTGGCCGAACGCGAACGCGAGATACCGGTCAAGCCGCAACCTGGCGAGCAGGCCAATCCCGCGCACAGCACGAGCCCGCTCGCAGGCCCGCGCGCCCAGAAAGCCGAACCCAATTCCGCCGGGGCGCGGCAGGCGGCCAGTTTCAATCACGTGCGGCAAACGAAAGGACTGAAACCGCCCGCGCCGCCCGCGCCCACTGCCACGCCTGCCGCCAAATCCGTTAAACCGGCGCCAGCCGTTGCCGGCCGGCGTGCGGCCAAATCCGCTGCGCCCAAAATGGCGCGGCCCGCCCCAGCCGCTCCGCCAGTCGCACCAGTAGACAAAACAAGAACACTGCTGCTAATCAGCATCGTGGCGCTGCTGTTGGCGGCGTTGGCGGGCTATCTCATGTTTTCAGATTTGGACGGCCCAGGCGCGGCGGCAGCAGCCGGTTTTGAGTACACCGTCTCACCATCATCCGGCTTCAGAGCCGATTCGCGGAGGGAACCATGAAGTACTGCCCGAAGTGCGCCACCTCTTTCGCCGCCTCAAAAACTTTCTGCCAGCACGACGGCGAGACGCTGGTGCTCAAAGACCTGTACGGGATGAGCGGCCGGGTGATCAACGACAAATACCGCATCGGGCCGTTGATGAGCATCGGCGGGATGAGCGCCATTTACCGCGCCGAACAACTCGGCGTCGAACGCCAGGTGGCATTCAAGGTGTTGTTGCCCAATCTGGCCATCAACAACGATATGCGCTCTTTGTTTGAACGCGAAGCCCGCACCGCCGGCCTGTTGATGCACGAAAACATCGCCACCGTGCATGACAGCGGGCACACCGCTGACGAACTGGCTTATCTGGTGATGGAGTGGCTGGAGGGGCAAACGCTCGAGCAGGAGTTGCGCCAGGAAGGCCAGCTCAGTTACGCGCGTTGTGCCCGGCTGTTAAGCCAAATCGCCGCCGCGCTGGATTGCGCCCACGCGCAAGGCATCATCCACCGCGATTTGAAACCCAGTAACGTCATGCTCGTCCCGCGCCCCGACGGACGCGACACCGTCAAGGTACTGGATTTCGGCCTGGCCAAAGTCGCCGCCGAGTCGAATGACATGCAAGTCTCATCCGCCCTGGGCACGCCCCATTACGCCAGCCCCGAACAGTTCCGCATCGGTGAAGAGATTGACGGACGCTCCGACATTTATTCATTCGGCGTCATCCTGTACCGCATGTTGGCTGGCCGGCTGCCTTTCGACGCGGGCAGCATTCACGAACTGGTGCGGCTGCATTTGTTGGAAACACCGCCGCCCTTGCGCGAGTGGCGTCCCGCTACGCCACCCGAGGTCGAACACTTGCTCAGCCGGCTGCTCGCCAAAACCCCGCTCTACCGTCCGGCTACGGCCGGTACAGCGGCGGAAGAATTTGAACGCGCCGTGTGCCAGCATTTTGGCGCGCTGCCCAGCGCGCCACCGCAGATAAATCTCGCGCCGCCGAACGTCAAACCCGGCAGCACGCCGCACGCCGCCCACTCCGGTTCCGGCCAGCGCGCGGCCCAACAGAACTTTGCGCCCCCGCGTTCGCTGCCGCCACCACTCCAGCGCGGCCTTGGCCAGACCGCCACGCCCGCCAGCGTTCTATCAGCTACAGTGTCGGCAGGCACAGTGTCACCAGAGGCCAAGGCCCAAGTGCCGCTCAGTAATGCCACGGCCCCGCCACCGCCGCGCTTTACCACCGCGATGCTGGTCAACACGACGCGCCCGAAGCATTACAAACCCTGGCTGGCAGCGGCGGCAGTCGCGCTGTTGGCCGCCGTGGCGGGCTTTTATTTCTATCTCAGCAGCCGCCCGAAACTGAGCGCCAAAGACACGATTATGCTGGCCGATTTTGACAATACGACCGGCGAAGCGGTTTTCGATCAAGCGCTCAAACAGGCGCTCGCCGTACAATTGGCGCAATCGCCTTTCCTGAACCTGCTGGGCGATGAAAAAGTGCGCGAGACGCTGCAGTTCATGAACCGCCCGCCCGAAGAAAAAATCACCCGCGCGGTGGCCCGCGAAATCGCCCAACGGCGCGGCTTGAAAGCCATCTTCGCCGGGCAGATTGACAAGCTCGACCGCCACTACGCGCTCACCCTCGAAGCCCTCAACAGCGCGACCGGCGCAACGCTTTCGCGCGTCTTCTTTGAAGCCGAGAGTAAAGACCAGGTCATCAAAACGCTCGGCCAGGCCGCCTTAAAACTGCGCGAACAACTGGGTGAGTCGCTGGCCTCGACGACCAAATTCAACGCGCCCATCGAAAACGCCACGACCGCTTCGCTCGAAGCCTTGCAGGCTTACACCCAAGCTTACGAGCAACTCAATTTCAAGGCCGACAGCCGCGCGGCAATTCCGCTTTATCAGCGCGCTCTCCAACTCGATCCGAACTTCGCCATGCCTCATTACCAGTTGGCCATGATCTATACCAATTTGGGGCAGCCGCGTTTGAGCGTCGAACATTCCACCAAAGCCTTCAGCCTGCGCGACCGCGTCAGCGAACGCGAACGCCTGACGATCAGCGCGCTCTACTATTCAATCGTCACCGGCGAAACCGAAAAGGCCAGCGAAACCTACAAACTGATGGCGCAAAGCTATCCCAACTCCGCGCTGCCGCACAGCGGCCTGGCGGGCCTTTACCGCCAAACCGGCCAATTGCCGCAGGCGCTGGCTGAAGCCGAAGCGGCCCTCAAACTCGAGCCCAACGAAGTCGTCCCGCACCTGATTCGCGCCACGGCGCTGTTGCGCATGAACCGGCTGGATGACGCCAAACAGAAACTGGCTGAATCGCAGGCGCAAAAGATTGACGGCCCAGGCTTGCGCGCGGCCCTCTTTCAACTGGCCTGGCTGCAAGGCGATCAGGCGGCGTTGCAACAACAAATTGATTGGGCCCGCGCCAACCGCCACGCAGACAAAGCGCTGGATTGGCAGGCGCAATTGGCGGCGGCGGGCGGACGTTTGAAAGAGGCCACCGCGCTCTGGCGGCAAGCCATGGAAGCCGTCAAACAACGCGGCCAAAAAGAACTCGGCGCATCGTATGCAATGGCGGCGGGCCTTAGTCTGGCCCTGGCCGGACAAAGCGCCGAGGCGCAACGCTGGCTGGACGAAGCCAATGCCCTGGCGCGCGATCATTTCGTTTATTATTCAGTGCTCTCGACGCTGCCGTTCGGGCCGCTGACCTATGCGCTGGCTGGCGGGCACGACAAAGCCCAAACGCTGAGCGACGAGCTGACGCGCAATCAACCGCAAAACACGCTCGCCAATCAGGTCTGGCTGCCCATCACCAAAGCCCTGCTGGCGAACAAACAAGGCCATTACGACCAGACGCTGGAACTGTTAAAACACCAGGCGCAATACGAAGGCAGTTCGTTCAATTACTCCAACTGGGCGCGCGGCGAAGCGCTGCTGAAACTGCAACACGGTTACGAAGCCGAAGCCGAGTTCAAAAAAATCATTGCCAATCGCGGCCTCGACGCCACTTCCCTGCTCTATCCGCTGGCGCATCTGGCCACCGCGCGCGCGCGCGCCTTTATCGGCGACACCGAAGAGAGCCGCCTGTATTACAAAAAATTCTTTGAACTGTGGCAAGACGCCGACCCCAATCTGGCCCTCGTCATTGCCGCCAAAAACGAACTCGCGGCGCTTAAAAAAGCGGAGACGAGCGCCAGCGGCGACAACACCAATCCGCGCCTGAAGGCTGATAGACGTAACTGGTTTGCAGCTTTGACTGATGCTTTTCCGCGCTAAGCCCGCGAATGTGGGCGGCAGCATAAAGCCCAGGGCGGCAGCCCTGGGTGGCGATAGCGTGAATGCGCAAGCCCGCGAAGCGGGCGACAGGCCAGCATCTGCCGCCCGCTTCGCGGGCT
>JANOWX010000850.1:0-9820 GCA_031418175.1 Acidobacteriota bacterium
AAGCTGCCGGTTTACGACGCCGAGATCGGTTCGCTGGATGATGAGGTGAGTGAAGAGCGTCAACAACGGCGCTATGCGACGGCTTTGATTTCCAGCGACGCCAGCCCGGAGCAGCTTGCCTTGGCGCGCGAAAACGAACGCCAGGCCCGCCGCATCGCGCACGACTTTCTTGACGGCTTGTTGCGCGCCACTAAATCGAATTGGCTGCGCACCGAACGTTTGTGGCGGGTGCTATGGCATTGCTTCTTCGATCCGGCTGAGCCGTCACAACTGTTGATTGCCGATTTGGTCGGCATTTCGGATTCATCGGTGAGTGATTACCGCCGCAAGCTGGAAACGGAGTTGCGCAAGCTGAAGCTGAGGCCCGACCAAATGCGCTATTTCACCGAAGAACTGAGTGAGCAATTGCATTGGCGCTTGTCTTTGCCAGAGCAATCATCCTCGGTGCCGCTTGATATAAGAGTAGAAACCGCCGTGGAAACCCGCGCGCTGGAAACCCCTGCCATGGAAACCATGGAAGCGCCCTGGCTGCCGTATGAGTATCAGGTTTTGCCGCGCGCCTTGCCGTTGCATGGCGCGAGGCAGGCTGCTTAGCCTTGGAATTTGGGATAGCGGTGGTCGTCATGCTGGGTGTCGCCAGGGGGCGCGCGGCAGTTCTAATTTTCTTTTCTTGTCTTTGCTTGGGTTTCAACTTGATTGCTTGCAGTGTCGAAGCTATGATCTGCGCCGTTCAACAAAGACATGGGCGGAGTTCCTGAGATTCTGTGTTCTGGTGATCTTGCCCCCCTCACCTCTCCACGGCAAAGCTGCAAACTGACACTTTAGGTGTTTTGAACCGTTGCGACTCGGTGTCAGCGTTCGCGGTTGCGCGGCAAGCGCGAACGGCGCGGTGTGCATGTGCGAAAGCTGCGGCAGACACGTAGCAGGTAGTTGTACATCCCCTCCACACTTCGTTCTGCCAATTCCGAAATGGCTCTGGTGCCCGGTGGCTCTGGCGGTTTCGCGCCAATGGCTTCAGGGAAACTCCTGAACGATACCAAATATAGTTTTGAATAGAATTAGACGGGCTGGCTACAGCAGTAAGCTGTTGTAAGCAGTTATCAAACTCCGTGCTGAAGTCTGGGCATTGGGTTATAGCGTATGCATCTCTCCCTACAAGTTAGTTCGGATCGCCATTTCACCCGTGAGCGAAAAGGCTATGGAGAAAAATAATAAAATGCTAAATGCCCTAACCGTGGATGTTGAGGATTACTATCAGGTCGAAGCCTTTGCCAATGTCGTGCCTAGTTCAGACTGGGATCGGTGGGAATCGCGCGTGGAGCAGAGCACACAACGGCTGCTTGATCTGTTTGGCAAACACAATGCGCGCGGGACGTTTTTTGTGCTGGGCTGGCTAGCCGAGCGTTGTCCCCAGATGGTGCGCAATATCGCCGCCGCCGGGCACGAGATCGCTTGTCATGGTTACGGCCACCGCTTTATCGGCAGCCAGACGCGCGACGAATTTCGCGCGGATGTGCGCAGTGCCAAGGCGCGGCTCGAAGATTTAATCGGCATGGAAGTCGAAGGCTATCGCGCGCCGACCTATTCGATTACGGCCGCGTCGCTGTGGGCGCTGGATATTTTAATTGAAGAGGGATTCCGTTATGACTCTTCGATCTTTCCGATCCACCATGACCGCTATGGGATTCCGGATGCCCAACGCTTCCCGCATGTCATTCGGTGCGAGGCCGGTGAGATTCTGGAATTTCCGCCTTCAACCGTGCGTCTGGCTGGGCAGAATATGCCGATGGTGGGGGGCGGATATTTCCGCTTCTTGCCCTATCAATGGTTTCGCTGGGGGCTGAACCACCTCAACAAGGTCGAACAGCAAGCCGCGATTTTCATGGTTCACGCCTGGGAGATTGACCGGGAACAACCGGTGGTGCCCGGCACCCAGCTTAATATCTGGCGGCATCGCTTCAATCTGCATAAAACCGAACCACGCTTGGCGCGCTTGCTGAACGATTTCCGCTTCAGCACCGTGCGTGACGTGTTGCGGCTGAGCGAGCGCCCCGTGCGGGTGGCCGAGACCGAGCCGAGTTTGATCGGGACCGGGCCGGTTTACGTGCACGATTAGTTCAGCCAAGGTTTTACGCCTTGCGCTGATGTTCCGTGCCGCAGCCCCGCGGTACTCCTCGTATTTCTTCGGCATCCCCCGGCAACTGCTGATAAACAAAGGAAAGTAGTTTTACCTATGACTGCGGAAGCGGCTGCCCAAGCACTCGTGTCAACCGGGCCGACCGTGCCAAAAATAGCATCCGTCACTGCCTCGGCGCCGGCACGGCTCTCGGTCAAAACGCACGCTACGGCGAACGAAGCTGAGCGCGGGCGTTGGGACGGCTATGTCAAACGCACTGTCGGCGCGACGTTTTGTCATTTGTCCGGCTGGCAGCGCGTGATCGAACGCACCTGGCGGCATCGCAATCAGAGCCTCTATGCCGAACGCGGCCATGAAATTGTCGGCGTGCTGCCGCTCTTTCATGTGCGCAGCCCGCTGTTTGGCTCAATGTTGATTTCAACGCCGAATGCGGTTTATGGCGGTGTCGTGGCCGACGATGCCGAGGCGCGGCAAGCACTGCTCAAGCGCGCGCAGGAATTGGGCGCGGAGTTACAGGTAGACTTTCTTGAATTGCGTAATCCGTCCGCCGCGCAACCAGATGCGCCAGCCCTCACCGATCCCGGCTTTCAGCTTCAAGATCAGCTTTACGTCAGTTTCGATCACCCCATCACGACGGACGAAGAGGCATTGCTTAAGACCTTTCCGCGCGATACGCGCCGCATGATCCGGCAGGGATCGAAGCACAATCTCACCGCTGAACTCGTGCGCGCCAGTGCGCTCGACCAGTTTTATGACGTGTATGCGACCAGCTTGCGCAACCTGGGTACGCCGGTGTTTCCGAAACGGCTCTTTGCCGAATTCCTGCGCGAGTTTCCCGCGGACAGCGACATTTTGGTGATCCGCCAAGGCGAAAAGTTCGCCGGGGCCGTGCTGAGTTTTTATTTCGGCGATACGGTGATGCCCTATTACGCGGGCGCTTACGCTGAGTTTTACCGCGCGGGCATCAACAACTTTATGTATGCGGAACTGATGCGCCAGAGTGCCGCGCGCGGCTATACACGGTTTGATTTCGGGCGCAGCAAACGCGGCACGGGCGCCTGTGAATTCAAGCGCGGCTGGGGCATGCAAGAGCACGCCTTGCCGTACCAAACCCATCTGGTCAAGGCGCGGCAATTGCCGAATTTGAACCCCACCAATCCGAAATTCAAATTGCTGATTGATGTATGGAAGCGGCTGCCGTTGGGCGTGACGAAGCTGCTCGGGCCGCCCCTGGTGAAGTATCTGCCGTGAAGGAAGAGCCGTCGCAGGAGCAGCGACCGCGCAAGACTTTCCTGGATTTTTCCGACTTCTTTGGGCTTGCTGTGCCAGTAATGTTTCAGTATGCGCATCACTTGCAACGCGAGAGCATTCCCCTATTTCTCCCCCACTCGCATCATCAATTAAGCTGAACAGAAGCCAGGAGACAGGCGCCGGGATTTGTGACAGGCAGGGGGGCGGCTACAGCTTTACTGACCCGATAAACCAACTTGACCGAACCGGAAAAATCGCCTGAGATGAAATTACTTTTCCTCGCACACCGCATTCCCTATCCGCCGAACAAAGGGGACAAGATTCGTTCGTTCCACCAACTGCGGGCGCTGGTCGAGCGCGGCCACGAAGTCCACTTGCTCGCCTTTGCCGACGACGCCGGCGATATGGGTTATCAAGTAGACCTCGCCAAGCTTTGTGCGTCGGTGCAGATCGTCCCGCTCAAGCGCCAATGGGCGCAAGTGCGCGCCTTGCGTGCGCTGTTCAGCGCAAAGCCGCTCTCGTTGGGCTATTACGAATCCAAAGCCATGCGCACCGCCGTGCAACAGCAACTGGCGACCGAACAGTTCGACGCGGTCTTTGTCTATTCGTCCACGATGGCGCAATACGTGCCGCGCGAACTGGCGGCGCGCACGCTGGTGGATATGGTGGACGTGGATTCCGAGAAATGGCTCGATTACGCGCGCAACGTCAACGCCGCGCAAGCCTGGTTGTATAAGCTCGAATGGAAACGCTTGCGCCAATATGAGCAGGAAATCGTTTCCACTTACGGTTACACGCTGCTGACCACGCCGCGCGAAGCGGCGCTGCTCAATCAGGTGGACGAATTCACGCGGCGCGCGCGCTTGCGCACGTTGACCAACGGCGTGGATTTGGCGCATTACCGGCCCGAACCCTGGCGCTTGCGCGTGCTCGACAAATTGCCGCTGCACGAACGCCAATGGTTCGCCGACCCGTCGGCCCCGCGCCTGGTCTTCACCGGCGCGATGGACTATTACGCCAACATCGAAGGCGTCAAGTTTTTTGCCGAATCCATTCTGCCGCTGGTGCGCGAACGCGAGCCGCGCGCCGAATTCCTGATCGTCGGCAGCAAGCCGACCGACGAGGTCAAACAACTGGGCCGCCTGCCGGGCGTGCAGGTCACCGGCTTCGTCGAAGATGTGCGGCCCTATTTGCAGGCGGCGACCGTTTGCGTAGTGCCTTTGCGCATTGCGCGCGGCGTACAGAACAAAGCCTTGGAAGCGATGGCCGGAGCCAAAGCCATCGTGGCGACGCCGGAAGCCGTCGCCGGTTTGAACGTCACGGATGGCGAGCATCTGCTGCTGGCGCATTCACCGCGCAAGCTGGCCGAGCACATCGTCAATTTGATTCGCAATGAAGAGTTGCGGCGCGCACTGGGCGAGAACGCGCGCAACTTTGTCGAAGAGCACCACGATTGGGCGCCGCTCTTGCAGCGCTTCGCCGAATTGCTCGAAACGCTGGCCGCGCGCAATGGCAAGGCCAAGCTCAACGCACGGGAACGGGCGGCAGTAGGCAGTAGGCAGTAGGCAGTAGGCAGGTGCTCCGTGCTGCCGACTGCAATCCTCGCACTCAAAAAGCAAGCTGATGAAAACACTCGTCAAGTGGCTGGCGCGCCATTTGTTGCCCGGATCGTTGCGCCGTTGGGCGATTGGCAGGTGGCAAGGGCACGCCTATATTCCGCCGGTTGGTTTTGCCGACTTGGGCGATTTGCGCCGCGTGACGCCGATCAGCCGTTCGTTCGGCGCCGATCGCGGCACGCCGGTGGATCGCCATTACATCGAAAATTTTCTTGAACGCCAGCGCGCCGACGTCAAAGGCCGCGTGCTCGAAATCGCCGAGGCCACTTACACCAAACGTTTTGGCGGCGCGCGCGTCACTCAAAGCGAGGTCTTGCACGCCGAAGCTGGCAATCCCCTGGCGACGTTGGTGGGCGATTTGACGACGGGCGCGAATTTGCCGTCGGAGGCTTTTGATTGCCTGATCCTGACGCAAACGTTGCCGATGATTTATGATGTGCGCGCGACGCTCGGCACGGTCTATCGCATCTTGAAGCCGGGCGGCGTCGTGCTGGTGACGGTGCCCGGTGTCGCACATCAAATTTCGCGGCAGGACATGGATAAGTGGGGCGATTATTGGCGCTTCACCTCCAAATCCATCCGCCGCCTGTTCGAAGAAGTTTTCCCCGCCACGCACGTCGAGGTCGCGGCGTTCGGCAATCCGTTGACGGCGCTCGCGCTCTTGCACGGTCTGGTGGTAGAGGAATTGACACCCCACGAATTAGATCATCGGGAAGCGGACTACGAAGTATCCATTGCGGTCCGCGCGGTTAAACCGGAGGCGACCCTTGCCCAATCCCCTGTGGAGTAGTGTGCTGGCGCGAGCGCGTTACGTCCTCACACAACATCAATCACGTGCCCTGATCCTGTTTTATCACGGAGTGATGGAAGCTGTGTCCGATCCCTGGCGGCTGCATCTGCCGCCCGCGCGCTTCGCCGAACAGTTGGAAGTCATCAAACACCACGCCACTGTATTGCGCCTGGATGAATTGGTGCGCGGCCTGCAGAACGGCCAAAAAACAAAGAGGCTGCCGCGCCGTTCCATCGTGTTGACGTTTGATGATGGTTACGCCAACAACCTGACGCACGCCAAACCGTTGCTGGAAAAATACGGCGTGCCCGCGACGATCTTCATCGCCAGCGGTTATCTGGGCGGCCAGCGCGAATTCTGGTCGGATGAGTTGGAACGTTTGCTGCTCTCGCCGGGCCGCTTGCCAGAGCATTTGCAATTGCGCATCAATGGCCACAGCCCTGAATGGAATTTGCGCGAGGCCGCTGAATACCAGCCGGATGATTACGCGCGCCATCGCGCCTGGAACGCCTGGCAAGCAGAAACGCCCACCGTGCGGCACACGGTCTATCGTGAGTTGTACCAGGAGATGCAAACCTTGCCCTGGCCCGAACAGCAACGCGTGCTCGCTGAATTGCAGGCGCAAGCCGAATTGACCGCTGCGCCACGCCCGTTGCACCGCTTTCTAACGCAGGAGGAATTGCACACGCTGGCGCAAGACGAATTGTTCGAAATCGGTTCGCATACGGTAACGCATCCCCTGTTGCCTGGCTTGCCCGCTGCCGAGCAGGAACGCGAAATCCACGAGAGCAAGCGCGCGCTCGAGGCGATCACTGAACGGCCCGTCACCAGCTTCGCCTATCCGTATGGCCGCTACACGGCTGAAACCGCCCGCCTCGTGCGTGCCGCCGGGTTGCTCAGCGCCTGTGCGGCAGAGGGCACAGTAACGCAGGCAAAAACAGACCTGTTCCAATTGCCGCGCTGCCCCGTGCAGGATTGGGACGGCGCGCGATTTGAACGGTTGTTGACGTGGTGGTTCCGGCAGTGAAGGAAGTCTGGGGAAGTCTGGAAAAGTCTTGTGAAGTCGAGAGAAGTCTCGTCAGCCCAGACTTCCCCAGACTTCCCCAGACTTCCCCAGACTTCCCCAGACTTCCCCAGACTTTTGCAAAATGAAGATACTCAACATCGTCGGCGCGCGGCCCAACTTCATGAAAATGGCCCCGCTCATTGCGGCCCTGCAAAGGCGCGCCATCCCGCAAACCCTCGTGCACACAGGCCAGCATTACGACGAAGCGATGTCGGCTTCGTTCTTCCGCGAACTGGGCATGCCCGCGCCGGACATCAACCTGGAAATCGGTTCGGGCACGCACGCCGAACAGACCGCGCGCGTGATGCTGGCGTTTGAGCCGGTCGTCATCGAACAAAAACCGGCTTGGGTTGTCGTGGTCGGCGATGTTAATTCGACACTGGCCTGCGCGCTGGTCGCGCGCAAACTGGGCGTCAAGGTCGTGCACGTCGAAGCCGGCCTGCGCAGCTTTGACCGCGACATGCCCGAAGAGATCAATCGCGTTCTGACCGACCAACTCAGCGATTTGTTGTTGACGCCCAGCGCTGACGGCGATGCCAACCTGCTGCGCGAAGGTATCGCGCCCGAACGTATCGTGCGCGTCGGCAACGTGATGATTGACACGCTGCTGCAACAGGTCGAACGCGCGCAGACATCGCCGATCTTGCGCACACTGGAACTGACACCGCAGATGTTCGGCGTGGTCACGTTGCACCGCCCGTCGAATGTCGACGCGCCGGAAACTTTGCGCGGCATCCTGGCGGCACTCGGCGAAATCGCAGTCGAATTGCCGCTCGTGTTCCCCGCGCACCCACGCACTCAAGCGCGCTTGCGTGAATTCGGCTTGGCCGTGCCGCAGGGAATGCGCGTGATTGATCCGCTGGGTTATCTGGATTTTCTGCGCCTGTGGGGCAACGCCAAACTCGTGCTGACCGATTCGGGCGGCTTGCAGGAAGAGACGACTGCGCTGGGCATCCCGTGTCTGACCTTGCGCGAAAACACCGAACGTCCCATCACGATTGAACAAGGCACGAATCGCCTGGTCGGCTGCGATCCTGACATAATCAAACGGACGGCGTTCGCGGTATTGCGCGGCGAATTGACGCTGGCCGGGCGCGTGCCGGAGCTATGGGATGGGCGCACGGCGGAGCGGATCGTTGACGCGCTGTTGCAAGTCAATGGCTGAACTTTTTTTGCGAGTCGGCGCGGTGGTTTTCGTCGCGTAGCGACGGCTGAACTTAGCCCGGCGTTTCAACGCCGGGAACCGCGGCACGCGCAATCGAGTCGCGTAGCGACGATTGAAACTCACGGGACTCCGTTTCCAGTTTCAATCGTCGCTACGCGGCTCAAACTTCAGGCGTCACGTAGCCCGGCGTTGAAACGCCGGGCTACGGTCAACCGCCGCTACGCGGCGAAAACCACATGCGCATCACGGTCACGATTCCAACTGAGCTTGAACTGCTGGTGCAAAAGCGAGCCGCTGCTGTCGGCAAGACTGTGGAGAGCTACGCGCTGGATTTGCTGAAGCGCGACGCGGAACTGCCCGACCCGTGGGAGTTGTTCGCGGATGTGCGCACCCAGATCAAAGCGGCGGGCACATCCGAAGAGGAGTTGGAAACTGAGGTCGTTGCCGCAATTGAAGAAGTGCGCGCGCGCCATCGGCGTCAGAAATAAACTGTCCCACTGCTATGCGAGTTTTACACGTCCTCGACCATTCGCTGCCCTACTTCAGCGGCTACAGTTTTCGCAGCGACTACATCCTGCGCACTCAGCAGCGGCTGGGCTTGCAGCCCTTCGTCGTCACCTCGCCGAAGCATGAAGACTTCACCGAACCCAAAGAGACGCGCGACGGCATCGAGTATCACCGGCTGCGCTGGCCCGCGTTTTATGTCTTGCCCAAACCGCACACGGTGCCGCTGCTCAAACAGGCCGCCTGCGTGGCCGAGATGTCCAAACAAATTACGAAGCTGGCGGCGGAATTGAAGGTGGACATCCTGCACGCGCATTCGCCCTCGCTCAACGGCTTGGCGGCGGCGCGGGCGGCGCGGCAATTGGGGCTGCCCTGCGTTTACGAAGTGCGCTATTACGAAGAGGACGCGGCGGTGGATCGGCAGAAGCTGACGTTCAATTCGCCGCTCTACCGGCTGTCGCGCCGCCTGGAATGGGAGGCGTTGAAGCGCGCCGACCGCGTGGTGACAATCTGCGAGTCGTTGAAAGACGATCTGATCGCGCGCGGCGTCCCGGCGGGCAAACTCTTTCAAGCGCCGAATGGCGTGGACACGACGGCCTTTGCGCCGCGCGAACCGGATGCCGAGTTGAGCGCGCGTTACGGCTTGCAAGGAAAGACGGTGATCGGCTTTATCGGCTCGTTTTATCTGTTCGAGGGGCTGGAATTTTTGGTGGACGCGGTTTTGCGGTTGCTGAATCAGCGGGGCGATGTCAAACTGCTGCTCGCTGGTGAAGGAGAAGTCGAAGCCTCACTACGCAACCGCATCCCAGCAGACAAGGGCGAACAGATCATCTTCGCCGGCAAAGTTCCCCATCCCCAAGTCAAAGTTTATTACTCTGTGATGGATGTGCTGGTCTATCCGCGCGTGCGTTCGCGCCTGACCGAACTGACCACGCCGCTCAAACCGCTGGAAGCGATGGCCCAGCAGCGCGTCGTCGTCGGCAGCGACATCGGCGGCTTGCGCGAACTGATCCGCGACGGCGAAACCGGCTGTCTGGTCGCGCCGGAAAATGTCGCAGCGTTGACGCAATGCCTGGCGGGGTTAGTGGATGATGCAGGCAAACGGCTGGCGCTGGCGCAACGCGCGCGCGCGTTCGTCGTGCGTGAACGCGATTGGGAACGGATTGTCGAGCGGTATTTTGAAATTTATCGCGGCTTGGTGACGCGGCGGCAGACGGCCGTGTCAGTAGCCCGACCGTGAGGGAGGGCAGGCGTCCAATCTAATCCATTGGCTTGCTGCGCGAGCCTGCCC
>JANOWX010000851.1:0-7482 GCA_031418175.1 Acidobacteriota bacterium
ACCCCGCTAATGACCTCAGCCCTTTTGTGGAGTAGGGTCTATCACGCAGCGACGGTGCCGTGATGGTGTCAGACCCGCAGCACCGTGGCTGTAGCCCACTGCAACCCACAGATTTCATCGAATTCTGCCCGAACCCCGGGCGTTTGTGCGCCCGCTAGAGAAAGCGAGATTGTCTATGAAAAACCCACATACTTTCCGGCTCAACTTCCGTGCAGCACACCGCGCTCGTAATCGGCGCGGCGTCATGCTTTCACTCATCGGCATTTGCTTGCTCGGCTGCGCCTTCATCAGCCAGGCGCAGTGGCAAAGTCCGGTGGCCCACCTGTTTGCCTGGGGCAGTGCTTTGGCGAAGCCACTGGTGACGGCCCAAGGCCCTTCCCAGTCAAGCTCGATTGCGCTTTCGACTGACAACCAACTGCTGTTTAACGTGAACCCCGAGGCCAACTCGGTCTCGGTCTTCAATCCCACCACCACTCCGCCGACCAAGCTGGCCGAAGTCGCCGTCGGGCGCGATCCGCTCAGCGTCGCCAGTCAGCCCAATTTCTCCAGGGCCTTCGTCGCCAATGCGGCTGACGGAACCGTCTCGATCATCAATTTCGGCAACTTTGCCGTGCTCAGCACCTTCAATGTCGGGGCCGAGCCGCAGGCGCTCGTGTTCTCGCCGAATGGCACGCGGCTCTACGTCGCCAATTCGGCCTCGAGCAATTTGATGGTCTTCAATGCGACCAGCCTGCCACCAACGCTCGTGGCGACGATTGATTTAAGCTCAGTTGGGACGGCACCGCGCGCCATCGCGGTCACCAACAATGGCGACGGCAGCGACACCGATGAGACCATCTTCGTCGCGCTTTTTTACGGCCAGTTGCGCACGGGCAAGACGAATTTGGACGAAGGGCAGGACGATCAGCGCGAGGGCCGCGTCGTGGCAATCTCGGCGGCGACTAACACGGTGCTGGGGCCGGTCATCCTGGGGCCGCAGGCCAACGCGGGGTTCAATTCCAACGGCAAGCTGGCGCCGGGGCCGGGCCAGGTGCCGGCGGTTGCCTCGGTCAATCCGCAAACAGCGTTCACCACGCCGACCGGCGCATTCCCCAATCAGTTGGCGGCCATCGCGCTGCATCCCAGCCAGCCGCTGGCTTACGTCGTGAGCACGGGCGCCTCGCCGAATGGCCCGCTGCGCTTCAACCAGATGGCGCAAGGGCTGGTCTCGGTCTTCAACACCGGCGCGCGCACCGAAGTCACGGCGGCTCAGACCGACCCCAACCTGCGGCGCACGGCTCCGCTCAATCTGAATCAGGGCATCAATCTCGCCACCACGCCCGCGCCCAAAATTTTTATGACCAACCCGGTCGCCATGGCCTGGCGGCCCGACGGCTCCGATGCCTGGGCCGTGATCCAGAATTCAGACCTCGTCACCCGCGTGACGATTGATGGCGGCGGCGTCCCGACGATTGGCGCGCCGCTGGTGGCCGGGCCGAGTGTGATCGTGCGAGTTGATTTGCAGAGCACGACCGGCGCGCAGATCCCGGGCAAGGCCCCGCGCGGGATTGCCATCAACAATGCCGGCACGCGGGTCTTCGTCGCCAATTTCATCAGCCGTTCGATCAGCGTCGTTGACATCAGCAACCCCACGGCGCCGACCATCGCCAGCACCGCCGCCTCAACGGCTTTGCCGACGCCCGGTTCGATTGAAGCCACGGCCCTGCTGGGAGGCGAGTTGTTTTACACGGGCCGCGGCCCGCAGGATCGTATGTCGAGCGAGAGCTGGGGCGGCTGCATCGTCTGCCATCCGCACGGCCGTTCAGACAACGTCACCTGGATGTTCGACGCCGGCCCGCGCCAGACGATTCCGCTCGACGGCACATTCAACAAGCAAAACCTGAGCGACCAGCGCCTCTTGAATTGGAGCGCGGTGCGTGATGAGAACCACGATTTCGAACTCAACACACGCGGCGTTTTCGGCGGGCGCGGCCTGATTGACGACGACCGCCTCTTCCTGGCCATCGGCGGCACCACCGGCGGCACACCCACTGACACCACGCTGGTCGAACAGTTTCACCAAGCCACCGGCGCGGTCACCACCACCAACGACCTCAGCGCGGGCGCGGCCTTGCCGGCGCTGCTCGGCGCGCGGCGCGATTTCGGCGTCGCCACACTGGACGACGATCGCGTTTACATCATTGGCGGCCGCAGCGGCGCCGGTCAGGGCGCGCTCGTCACCGGCACGAACGCCATCCTCGAATTCAATCCGCGCACCAACACCCTGACGCCCAAGAGTTCGACGGGCTTCACGCCGCGCCATTCGCTGGGCGCCGCCGCCGTCAAGACCAATCAGGGTCTGCGCATTTACGCGGTGGGCGGTTATAGCAGCACCGGCGCCGCTGTCAATCCGGTCAACACCGTCGAGGAGTACAACCCGGTCGCGAACACATGGCGCACGGTCGCCGCGCTGCCGACAGCCATTGCGCAGTTCGGCCTCACGGTCGCCGGCGGCATCAACACGGCGGAACCGCTGCAACTCATTCACGCCGTCTCGGGCAACACCGGCTCCGAAGGCACGCCCGTGTTGACCAATCCGAATCCCGTGCAACGTTTTCAGGCCGACCCCGCAGGGCCTGGCACCTGGTCGGCCTTCAACCCGGCCGGGCTGACGCTGCGGCGCAACCACGGCAGCGCCACGGCGCTGCGCGGCGCGCAATCACGCATCTTTATCATTGGCGGACTGGACAGCGCTGGCACGGTGCTCGACACAGTCGAGGAATACCTGGCGCAAGCCGTCACGCTGGTGGCCACTCCGCACACCTCGCTGCCGGCCCCGCGCGCGAACTTCGGCATTGGCAATTCGCTCACGACGAACCAGATATACGTGATCGGCGGTCTTGATGGCACAGGCACTGACCAGACCACGATCTTCGAATACACCATCGCCAATAATGGCGCGGTGCCCGGCCCGGCAGGCACGCCCAGCGGCACTTGGTTGACGCGCGGCAATCTATCGCTGGCACGGCGCGGGCTGGGCGTCACGACCCCGCCCGGCGTGACCAACTTCCTGCCCAACCGCAACACGAACCGCGACGCGCGGCAAGACGCCATTGCCGTCTGGGTCGCCCGCAAAGTGCGCGTGAGCCGGCCACCCATCAGCGCGAATGATGCGGGGGCAGTGATCGGCAAACAATTGTTCGAGCAGGTGGGCTTGGTGCAGGCCGGCTTCAGTTGCGCCACTTGTCACGGCGGCCCCAAGTTTACGCGCTCAACGGTGGATTATCAGTTTCCGCCTTCGCCGGAGATCGGCCTGGGATTGGGCAACGAGCGCGTGATCGGCGCCGAGCTACGTCACACGGCCACGCAACCGAACACGCAGGCCGCCAGCACGCCGCCGCAGTTCCCCGGCGTGCTGCTCAACGTTGGCACCTTCACGCTCGCGGGCGGGCGGACGAATGAAATCCGCTTCAACGGCGCCGACATTTCGCAGGCCATTAACCCGCTCGGCGCGAATGGCTTCAACATCCCGTCGTTATTGAGCGTGCACGAGACGGGGCCTTACTACTACAACGGTCTGGCGCAGACGCTCGAGCAAGTGCTCGACGGTTCGCAGGACGGCAACGGCGGCACGCGGCACCACTTCGTCACCAATGCGACCGACCGCACGAATCTGGTGCGCTATCTCAAGTCCATTGACCGGACTTGTGGCACGCTCACATTCGCGCCCAACACGCTGCCCATCGGCACGGTCGGCGTGCCATATCCGGCCACCCAGTTGACGGTGACGGGCGGCCTCGAGCCGTTCACCTTCCAGGCAATCAATGGCTCTGTGCCGCCGGGTTTGACGCTGAGCGCGAGCGGGCTGCTTTCCGGCACCCCAACGCTGCGCTTCACCGTCAATCTCGAAATCGAAGCCACCGACTTCGCCGGCTGCAAGGGCACGCGCACCTATGTTCTGGACATCAGATGCCCGCCCATCGGCATCAATCCCGCGACACTGCCCAATGGCGTCATCGGCACACCCTACAATCAAACGTTCACGGCGACGGGCACCACGGGCGCGTTGGCCTGGGGCGTGATCGACTCGTTACCAGTTGGCTTGAGCTTGAATGCGACCACCGGCCAACTCTCCGGCAGCCCGACCACGTCCGGCACGTTCAACTTCACGATCACAGTCACTGACGCAAGCAACTGCATAGATGGGCGGTCTTACACGGTCATTATCAGCGGCTTGCAGTTTTACGCGCTGGCGGCGCCCGTGCGTTTGCTCGACACGCGCGGCAACGTCGTCAGTCCGAATGCTTGCACCGTCAATGGCAGCCAGCCGATTGGGACTGGCGGCACGGTGCTGCAAACAGGACGCGGCATCTGCACCATCCCTGCCAATGCACAGGCGCTCACGGGCAACGTCACCACCGTGCTGCCCGCGAGCGGCGGCTTCCTGACGCTCTATCCCAGCGGCGCCGCGCAGCCCACCGTCGCCAGCACCAACTACGACCCGAATAGCGTCATCAACAACGTCTTCACGGCGGGCCTCGGCGCGGATGGCAAGTTCAACATCTTCGCTTCCTCGGCGAGCCATGTGGTGGTGGACGTGACCGGCTACTACGCGCCGCCCGGCGCCGGCGGCTTGTTCTTCCATCCCCTGCCCGCCCCAGTGCGTTTGCTGGAAACACGCCCCGGCCAGCCCATCGGTTGCATCAAACCGGGTGTGCCGTTAGTGGGCGGGACGGATTCATTGCAAACGGCGACGACGCCGTGCACGGGCATTCCGGCGGCGGCGCGTTCAGTGGTGGGCAATGCGACGACGGTCAGTCCGGCGGGCATCGGTTACTTGACGCTCTATCCGGCGGATGTGGCGACGGCGCCGCTGGTGGCGAGTTCGAATTACACCACCAACCAAATCGTCAACGGGCCTTTTACTGTAGGCCTTTCGCCCGCCGGGCAATTCAAAATCTTCACCACACACACGACGCATCTGGTGGTGGATGTGCTCGGCTATTACAGCCCCGAAGCCCTCGACGCGAACGGCACGGGCCTGTTGTTCACGCCGCTGGCGCACCCGGTGCGCTTGCTCGAAACGCGGCTCGGCCAACCGGTGGGCTGCTTCAAACCGAACGCGCCGTTGAATGGCGGACAGGTTTATACACAAGTGGCGCGCGGCCTCTGTGACAGTTTGACGATTCCAGCAGCGGCGCTGGCGGTGGTGGGCAATGCGACGGTCGTCCTTCCAGTGAGCGGCGGCTACCTGACGCTGTGGCCGAGCGGCGCGCTGCAACCGACGGCGGCGACGTCGAATTACAACGCGAACGATGTGGTCAACCGGCATTTCATCGTCGGCCTGGGGAATGCGGATGGCGCGTTCAAGCTGTTCTCGCAAGCCACGACCGAGTTGGTGATTGATTTGTCCGGCTACTTTGCGCCGTAACCGTGTCACGACCAGCTAGACATAACGAGAAGGATTGTGAATCCAACAGGGATTCACGATCCTTCTTCTTATGCGGTCAGTGACTCAGCTTTATTTAACATCTAACTGCGATAGATCAGTTCTTCCAGTCGCGCAACCTCGCGGCCAATCGCGCCGCCAACGGCGGGCTCGCGTTGCGCCAGCACGGCCTCGGTAAATTCGGCGATCAGAGGTTGATGAATGTTGGGATGCGGCGGGTGAATCTCATTGCGTTCGCCGTGGGCAGTTTGTATGTGCAATGCACCTTGATTGAGGACAGGCACGTGCAGCGAGCCTGCGCTGCCGAAGATGGTCAACGTATCTTGCGGCTGCCACGTCGCGTGCGAAACGTTCAGCACCGCGCGTGCTCCTTTGCCTGTTTGGCTGGCAAAGTCAAAGACGACGACTGCGGTGTCTTCGACTTCCCGTTCAAACAGCACGCTGCCGATGGAACTGTGGACGCCGTCAATCGGGCCGAGCAGGTTCAGCAGCACTTCGATGCGATGGCAGCCGAAGTCCATCATCGGGCCGCCGCCCGCGAATTCTTTTTGCACGAACCAGTAACGCGGCTCACTCGGCGCGGGGTTGAAGCGCTCGAAGGCATTGATCTGCGCCAGAACCGGCACGCCGATTTCACCGGCAGCCCCATCGGAGAGGATTTCTTTGATACGTTGAATGACGGGGTAAAAGTGGCGGTAATAGGCGAGGCCGAGTTTGACGCCATTGGCCGCGCAGGCCGCGATCATGCGGTCGCATTCGGCGGTATTGAGCGCCATCGGCTTTTCGCACAGCACGTGCTTGCCGGCTGCGGCGGCGGCGCTGGTTTGTTCAGCGTGCAAGCTGACGGGCGTGGCGATGTAAACGGCTTGGACTTCCGTATCGGCCAGCAATTCGCGCCAGTCGCGGTACCAGCGGCGTGCGCCGAATTCGCGGGCGAACTCTTTAGCCAGATGGAAGCTGGCGCGATTGACGGCGGTCAATTCGCAATTCGGCAAAGCGCGCAAGGCAGGCGCGACGCGTTTGCGCGCGATGTCGCCGCAGCCGATCAGGCCCCAGTTGAGTTTTTGCATCGCAATTTCCCTTTCCAGAAAAATCAAAAGGCAAAAGGCAAACGGTCGGTACTTTTTTCTTTTCTAAAAAAATGAGTTCTACATTTTTGCCTTTTGCCTTCCACTAGGCCCGGCTCACAAATTCGCCCGTCTCGGTGTTCACGCGCACGACTTCGCCTTCTTTGATAAACAGCGGAACGCGCACGACGAGGCCGGTTTCGAGCGTGGCGGCTTTGGTCGTGCCGCCCGAAGCCGAATCGCCTTTCAGTGCGGGTTCGGTTTCTTTGATCGCCAAATCCACCATCGTCGGCAATTGAATCGAGATCGGATCGCCGTTGTATTTGCGAATCTGCAATTGCATGCCGTCTTTCAAATACAAACGTTCGTCGCCCAACTGCTCTTCCGACAGGGCGAACTGTTCATAGCTTTCGTCATCCATAAAATGAAAGCCGTCGCCGTCGGCATACAGAAACGAGGCCGGTTTCAGTTCGACATCGGGTTCCTCGAATTTCTCGCTGGTCTTGAAGGATTTTTCCAGCACGTTGTCGGTCAGCAGGTTGCGCAGCTTCGTGCGCACCATCGTCGAAGCGCCGCGCGCCGAGGGCGAAGCGAAAGAGACCTCGACCACGGCGTAAGGCTGGCCTTCGACCGCGATAAACATTTTGCGTTTGAGTTCGTTTGCTCCAATGAGTGCCATATCAACCTCGAATGAAAGATGCGCCGCAAAAAGGCACAGAAGACGCAAAAGGAAATTGGGTTGATTTGCGTATTTTGCGCTTCATTGCGGCTGAATTAAGGCGCGCAGGATAAGCTACGCGGCAGCGTTTGGTAAACTGACCACTGACCACTGACCACTGACCACTAACTCATGCAACCTGACATCATCATTATCGGCGGCGGCGCGGCGGGTTTGTTCTGCGCGTTCACGGCAGGGCGGCGCGGGCGCAAGGTGCTGCTCATCGAACATGCGGGGCAAGTCGGCAAGAAGATTTTGATCAGCGGCGG
>JANOWX010000852.1:0-3602 GCA_031418175.1 Acidobacteriota bacterium
GAACGCCTGGACGCTGAGCGCAAAGAGGCTGAAGACGCCGCGCGTAAGGCGGACGCGAGATTGCGCGTCACGCTCATGAACATCGGCGACGCCGTGATCTCGACCGACGCCGCAGGCTGCATCAGTTTGATGAACACCGTCGCCGAAGAGTTGACGGGCTGGAAACAGGCGGAAGCCGCTGGCCGTCCGCTGACCGATGTCTTTTGCATCGTCAACGAACAGACACGGGCAACCGATGAAAACCCGGTCACGAAAGTCATCCGCGAAGGCATGACGGTCGGACTCGTCAACCACACGGCGCTCATTGCGCGGGACGGGCGTGAGACGCCGATTGAAAACAGTTGCGCTCCGATCTGTAGTGAGACGGGCCAGATTACCGGCGTGGCACTCGTTTTCCGCGACATCACCGAACGCAAAAAAGCCGACGAACAAATTAAATATCAACTGGCTTTGACGCGGAACATCACCGACAACACGCAATCCTGCCTGTTGATGATGGACGAGCAAGGGCGCTGCACTTTCGCCAATCATGCCACGACGCGCATCACCGGTTTCAAGCCCGAAGAACTGCTCGGCGAAGTGCTGCATTACAAAATTCACCACACGCGACCGGACGGCGCCCCCTTCCCGATTAACGAATGCGGGCTTGATTACGCGCTGCCGATTCAGCAAGCGCTCGTCGGCTACGAAGACACGTTCGTCCATCAGGACGGCCACTTTTATCCGGTGCGCTGCGCCGGGTCGCCAATCTTCAAGGATGGCAAGCCCGCTGGGACGCTCATCGAAGTGCAAGACATCACCGAAGAAAAACGGCTGCTGGCCGCCGAGCGCAAAGCACGCGAGCTGGCCGAAGCCGCCAACCGGCTCAAGGATCAATTTTTGGCGACGGTCTCGCACGAATTGCGGACGCCGCTCAATCACATGCTCGGCTGGGTGGTGATGTTGCGCGGCGGACAGTTGTCCCCAGAGAAAGCCGCCGAGGCGCTGGCGACGATTGAACGCAACGTGCGGGCGCAGAACCGCCTGGTCGAAGACCTGCTCGACGTGTCGCGCATCGTCACCGGCAAGATGCAAATGCTCGTCCAGGCCGTCGTCACGGCGCAAGTGGTTGAAGCCGCTGTCGCCTCTGCACGTCCGGCGGCGGAAGCCAAAAACATCCGCCTGCAGGTCATACTCGATTCGCGGGCCAACATGGTCTCCGGCGATCCCGACCGTTTGCAGCAAGTCGTCTGGAATCTGATCTCGAACGCGATCAAATTCACCCCGAAGGGCGGGCGGGTGCAAGTGCGGCTCGACCGCATTCAGTCACACGCCGAGATTACGGTGAGCGACACGGGCGAGGGCCTCGCGCCGGAATTCCTGCCCTATGTCTTCGACCGCTTCAGCCAGGCCGACGGTTCGATGAAGCGCAAACACGGCGGGCTGGGTCTGGGGCTGGCCATCGTGCGCCATCTGGTCGAACTGCACGGCGGCGAAGTCTTTGTCACCAGCCCGGGTTTGGGGCAGGGCGCAACCTTCACAGTCACTTTGCCATTACGGATTATGCAGGGCGGATTGCCGAATGAAGTGGCAACCGTGACACCCGCGCACATCCACGACCCGTTATCCGCCATTCTGAAGGGCGTGCGCGTGCTCGTGGTGGACGACGAGACCGACTCACGGTTGCTACTCATAGCCATGCTGGCCGGGAGCGGGGTTGATGTGCGGACAGCGGGAAGTATGGATGAAGCGCTCAAAACGCTCGCCGATTGGCGCCCCGACGTGCTGATCTCGGACATCGGCATGCCGAACGGCGACGGCTACGATCTGATCCGCGAAATCAGACAGCGCGACGCGGCCACGGGGCAATGGCTCCCGGCGGTGGCGCTGACGGCCTATGCGCGCTCCGAAGACCGGCTGCGGGCGATCAAGGCGGGCTTTCAGATGCACGTAGCAAAGCCGGTCGAGCCGCAAGAACTGCTGACGGTGATCGCCAGCCTGACCGGACGGCTGGACACAGAGATGAATGCCTGAAGGCCAGCCGCGGATATTTTGCTACATCGTTTGCCTGTTTCGGAAAGTGTCCGACAAGCTGCCAGCTTGTCGTAGTCTCGGCTGGCGAACCATTGGGTTTACCGACACGCCCTCGACAAGCTGGCAGCTTGTCGGACATCCGAGCAGCCCGCTTGGCGCGAGAATGAATAGACCCTGGGGACACGGGGGGCACGGAGGGCACGGGGCTGATTATGATTATTGCTCTTCCCCTTGTTGCCCAGTGCTCCTCTTGGTTCGATCTGTCCCAATGTTGGTTGTCCCGATTTAGCTGACAAACTGTCTGATTCCGGCCAGAGCCGAATAACCGCAATGAAAAAAACACACCGCACGATTTTGCTGATTGATGATTCGCCCGCAGACCGCGTGGCGATTTGCCACGTGCTGGCGGCGGACCCGGACTATGACTACACAGTCCGGGAAGCCGCAATGGGCGACGAAGGGCTGCGGCTGTGGCGCGCAGAGCGCCCCGACTGCGTGCTACTCGATTATCAGTTGCCCGCTACGGATGGCCTGACATTGCTTGGGACTATTACCGCCGAGTGCGGACCGCGCCCTTGCCCGGTCGTGCTGCTGACCGGGTTGGCGGCGACGGAACTGGCGGTGGCCGCGTTGAAGGGCGGCGCGCAGGATTTCATCATCAAAGACCGGACGACGCCGGAGCAGCTTCGGCACGCAGTCACCAATGCGATTGAAAAAGTCGCAGCCCAGCGCCAGATCGCCGCCCAACAGCAGCAACTGGTTGAGAGCGAAGCCAGGTTCTCCGCCGCCTTCCATAACAACCCCGCGCCAATGTCCATCGTCTCAGAGGTCGAGGCCAAATATCTGGATGTGAACCAGGCCTGTACGGAGTTGTTCGGCCTCACGCGCGCAGAGATGCTTGGCCGCTCGCCCGCCGAAGTGGGCGTTTACGCCGACCCGGCGCAAGGCCCGCTCCTGCGCGACATGCTGAACGACGGCTACGTGCGCGATTTCGAGGTGAAATGGCTGGCGAAAGGTGGCGCAGTCCGCACGCACCTGCTCAACGCCGACCGGATCATGCTGAACGGGCAACCGTGTCTCTTCTTCGTCAGCAACGACATCACCGAACGCGGGCAGCATGAACGTTGGGTGCAAGATACCTTCGATTACGCCGAGAACCTGATTGCGACTTTGCGCGAGCCTTTCCTCGTGCTCAGCAAAGACCTCCGGGTCAAGACAGCGAATCGGAGTTTCTACGAAATCTTTCACGTCTCGCCGGAGGAGACTGAAAACCAGTTTATTTACGACCTGGGCAATCGGCAGTGGGATATTCCCGCCTTGCGGACGCTGCTGGAAGAAGTCCTGAGCGACCGCCATCCCGTCCACGATTACGAAGTGGAACACGACTTCCAGACCATCGGGCAAAAGGTCATGCTGCTCAATGCGCGCCGCGTCAGTGAGCCGGGCAAAGTGTCAGAGTTGATCCTGCTCGCCATTGAGGACATCACCGAACGCAAGCAGCAAGAGCGCTTGGTGCAAGATACTTTCGATTACGTCGAGAACCTCATTGCGACCTTGCGCGAGCCTTTCATCGTGCTCAGCAAAGACCT
>JANOWX010000853.1:0-6529 GCA_031418175.1 Acidobacteriota bacterium
AGCCTGTTTTGGAAAACTCGAACACAGGCTGAAGCCTGAACTCCATGCTCTTTCTTCAAGTCTGCGAAGTTCCCGTCACTTCTTCCAGCGCGCCAACTCCGCCTCTGCCGCAATAAACCCAAACGCGGGCCAATACTTTCCGCTCACGATACGGCGGAAGAACTCTTCGGCTTTGGCTTTGTTGCCGTTGTAAAGATGCCAATTGCCCAGGCCATAGCCGACCGTGGCGATTTCCAGATCGCTCGCCTTTTCCAGATTGACCAGTTCGGATTCCGGCTTCAGTCCTTTGTAAAACAGCAGCCGGTCGTAATACGACTTGTTCTCTTCGACCTTCATCCGCAGCGTGATGCGTTCGAGCACTTTGGCGGCCTCGGCAATCTTGCCCATACGGCGATAGGTCATATAAAGCCAATCCGAAACGGCGATGATCGAATCGTCCTTGCCGCTCTTTTCGGCCACCGCCATACAGCTTTGATAGGCGCGCGCCGCCTTGTCGAATTTCCCTTTCAGGTAATAGGCCAGCCCCAAGTGATACCAGATGTCGAAGTCGTCCGTCTTGAGTTTCGCGGCCTTTTCCATATCGGCAACGGCCTTGTCGAATTGCCGCGTAGAAATGTAACGATGCCCGCGATGGCGATAGAGCAGCGCGTTCGCCGGCGCACTGGCGAGGCCGCGCGTATACGTCGCAATGGCGTCGTTGTAACGCCACACGCTGGCTTGCGCGCGGCCCAGCGCGATCAGCAATTCGATGTTGCCGGGCTCGGCGGCGAGTTTCTTTTCGGCGGCGGCGATCTCGCCTTTCTCGTCAGCCTGGGCGAAGTGTTTGACGCCCAGCAGTGAAGTGATTTCAGGCTGGGCAGTCTGCGCGAACGCAAAAACAGACAAGCCCAGCAACACACAAAGCAGCCCGCAAAAGTTGCGCATAGCGATTTTCTCCTCGGTTGTGAATGGGTCAGTGATTGGAAGCGATTGACGCGCGCATTGCGCCACAGCCCAGGCTTGCTTGTCAAAGCGGCTGCGCTTAGCATACGCGCTCTTTTTTCCGCATCACCTAAACACAATGGAAAGCCCGCAAACCATCCAGTTCATCCCCTTACCCAGTCTGCCGGAGGTCAAGCCGAATGACGATCTGGCGCAACTGATCGCCCGCGCCGCGCGCAAGGCCGACGTGCAATTGTGCGACGGCGACGTGCTGGTCGTGGCGCAAAAGATCGTCTCAAAGGCCGAAGGACGCCTGGTCAACCTGGCCGCGATCAAACCGTCGCCCTTTGCGCAGGAGATCGCCGCGCGCCAGCACCGCGACGCCCGGCTGATCGAAGTTGTCCTGCGCGAAGCCGCGCGCATCGTGCGCATGGACGAACACGTGCTGATCACCGAGACCAAACACGGCTTCGTGTGCGCCAACGCCGGCGTAGATAAATCGAATGTGAAAGGCAAGGACTGGGTGGCCCTGCTGCCTCTCGCGCCGGATGATTCGGCGTTGCTCTTGCGCGCGCGACTGGCCGAGTTGCTCAAGCTCGAAGTCGCCGTGCTCATCACCGACACTTTCGGGCGCGCTTGGCGCGAAGGGTTGACCAACGTGGCCATCGGTGTGGCGGGCTTGAACCCCGTGCACGACTTTCGCGGCGAGACCGATGATTTCGGCAAACCGCTGGCCGCCACTGTGCTGGCCGTCGCCGATGAAATCGCCGCCGCGTCTGGCTTGCTAATGCGCAAAACCGCGCGCATCCCCGTCGTCATTGCGCGCGGCGTTCCCTATGAGCGTGGCGAAGGCAGCGCTCAAGCATTGGTCAGAGCGCGCGATCGCGATCTGTTCCGCTGATTCTTCAATCTCAAATCTCGAATTTGAAATCGTTATGATTACCGCACTCGCAGGCGGTGTCGGCGCGTCGAAATTGCTGGAAGGCATGGCCCGCGCGCTGCCGCCCGAAGAACTCACCATCATCGTCAACACCGGCGACGACATCGAAATGTTCGGCCTGTATATCGCGCCCGATCTCGACATCGTTACCTACACGCTGGCCGGGCTGGTCAATCCTGTGCTGGGCTGGGGTCTAACCAGTGACACCTTTCATTGCCTGGATTCGCTGCTGCGCTTTTACGAGACAGAGCGCTGGTTCAATCTGGGCGACCGTGACCTGGCGACGCACATCTTTCGCACGGACTTGCTGAAACAGGGCGTGCCGCTGTCTGAAATCAGCGAGCGCATCCGCACGACACTCGGCGTGCGTGCGCGCATCCTGCCGATGACCGACACGCATACGCCGACGACGATCATCACCGACGCGGGCGAATTGCACTTCCAGGAATACCTGGTCAAGCATCGTGCGCAACCCATCGTGCAAGGCATTCGCTTTGAAAACATCGAAGCTGCCGTGCCCGCGCCCGGCGTGCTCGCGGCCATTCAGCACAGCCGCGCCGTCATCGTCTGCCCCAGCAACCCGCTCATCAGCATCGGCCCGATCCTGGCCGTGCCCGGCGTGCGCGCGGCCCTGCAACAAACGTCTGCCAAAGTCATCGCCATCAGCCCCGTCGTCGGTGGCGCTTCGCTTAAAGGCCCGACTGATAGAATGCTGGCGCAATTGGGCCATGACGTTTCGGCCACGCAGATCGCGCGGCTTTACGCGGACTTCCTGGACGCTTTCATCATTGATAATCAGGATGCTGAGGCAAAGGCGGAGATCGCAGCGCTCGGCTTTCCCGTTTCCATCACAAATACCGTGATGAGCGGGGCCAACGAGAAGCTGGCCCTCGCTCAAGTCACGGTTCAAGTAGTTGAGGAGGTCACTTCCTCAAACGGTCGAGTCGAGCTGCAGAGTTAAATCGAGGGGTTAGACCGGCGAGTTTTCATAGTCGTAGAGCATCGGCGGCTCTTTGCCCAGCAAGCGCGCGTAGGTGTAAAGCTGGCCGCGATGGTGCCAATGTTCGTCGTAGGCGAAATTGAAAAACTGCCAGGCCGGGAAGCTGCCGTAGGGCGCTTCGACCGTTTTTTGCAAATCTTCATCGGTCATTGCCGCCGCCACGTCTTCCATCGCCTGGTGGCAACGGCGCGCGTAGGCTTGCAGGTCGGCAACGGTTTTGAGTTCAGCCAACACAGCCTTGCCCGCGTCGGTTTCGGGGATGACGGCGTTTTCGACTTCCTGCGTCAGTTTGCCGCCGCGCAGGTTTTCGGCCATCACGCGCTCCTGCGTGTAAAAGTGCATCGCCAACTCGCGCACGCTGCGCATGCCTTCTTTCGGGCGGAAGTCCAGATCGGCGTCGCTGAATGTGCCGATCAGCCGCAGCGTCACGCCGTGCACCATATTGAAATAAAACCGCTGTCCTTGCAGTGCTGCTTTGTTCATTGCTTCTCCTGGGTAGGACGGACTTTAGTCGGTCTTACTGGGTTCTGTTGATAACGGACAGACTAAAGTCCGTCCTACGATTGTCCTGCTTGCTTCCGACGTGGTGGAGAGTACACGGGCCGAGTGACAACAGTATGTCAGCAGGCTTTGGCTAGCCCGAATTTTTTTCAAAAATCTTGCGCGCCTCCTCCGCCACCCGTCGTTTCAACGATTCCGGCTCCAGCACGCGCGCCGCCGCGCCCCAACTCAAAATCCACTGCAAGGCCTCGCGCTCATACCGCACCCGCGAGGTGACCAGCAAGCCGTCGGGGAACTCTTCGACGCTCTCGATGTAATAAGACCGCGACTCTTTGACCCAGGGCGCGACTTCAGCGTCGAACCAGACGCGCACCGTTATGCGCCGCTGATCGTCTTCGGGCGGCTCCATTTTGAAGCCCGGCTGTTTTTCAAAGCGCTGCTCCAGCACTTCCAATTCACTGACGCGCTCCATCCTGAAATTGCGGATGTCCTGCCGCCAGTGGCAATAGGCGATCAGGTACCACGATTCGCCGTAGCGCAGCAGCGCGTAAGGATCGGCCTCGCGCACCCGTTCGGCGCTGGTGTCGTCGCCCGCGAATTTGGTGTGATAGCGAAAGCGCACCGTGCGCCGTTCGATGATCGCGCGGCGTAGCGGCAACAGCTTCTCAGCCGTCGTCTCGCCGCTCAGGGTTTCGGGCGTGACGAAATGAATGCTCGCGCGCAATTCGGCCACCTCGGCGCGCACGCGGGCGGGGATGACCGTTTCGATCTTGTTGACGGCATTCTGGGCGCGCTCGCGGTACTGCGCGTCGAAGTTCTGCGCCATGAATTCGCCGCCCAGCAACAGCATCGCCGCCTCATCGCTGGTGAAACTGAGCGGCGGCAAAAAGTAACCCGCGACCAGCGCATAGCCGACGCCCGCCTGCGACATCACGGGCACGCCGGTTTCGCAGAGCGCCTGCACGTCGCGGTAGATCGTGCGTTTGCTGGTCTCGAATTTGGCCGCCAGGTCTTCGGCGCGCACGGTGCCGCGCCGTTGCAACTCCAGCACGATGCCGAGTAGCCTATCCATTCGATTCATAACATTTCTCTTGTCCGACAAGCTGCCAGCTTGTCGTGGGACTGTGAGTAAGATTGCATCCGAAGTCAGCGACAAGCTGGCAGCTTGTCGGACATTACTGTATGCGCTACATCTTAATTCCAGTCAAAGACCTGACGCGCGCCAAACAGCGCCTCGCCGCCCTGCTGTCGCAAACCGAACGCACGCAACTGGCCTGGGCCATGCTCGAAAACACCTTTGCCGCCGCCGCGCAAACGCGCACGATTGACCGCCTCGCCATCGTCACGCTTTACGAACCCGCCATTGCATTGGCCGAAAAATATGGAATGGAAGTGATCCTAGAACACGAGCAGATTTCAGAAAGCGCGTCGGTGGATTTCGGTTCGCGGGAGTTGCTGAACCGTGGCGCGGAAGCAGTGTTGCGGCTGCCGATTGATTTGCCGCTGATTACAGTTGAAGACATCGAACAAATTCTCGCTAGCGATACGCCTGCGCCTTCCGCCGTCATCGTGCCTTCGCACGAAGGCACTGGCACGAACGCGCTTCTGCGCCGCCCGCCCGCGCTCTTCCCTTCGCATTTCGGCCCAAACAGCCTGGCGAAACATCTGGCCGAAGCAGAAAAAATAAAAGCGCAATGCCGGGTTATTGAATTACCCCGCATTGCGCTCGATATTGACGAGCCTGCCGATGTCGCCGCCTTGCTGCAAACCGGCGTAAGCTCGCCCGTTTGCGACTTGCTGCGGCAACTGCGGCTGGCCGAACGGTTGCAACAACTGCGCGCTGGCTAACCCATCGTGCTGGTATGTTCCGGCTTGATCTTGAAGATCACCCGCACCTCGCCGGGCCGCCCCCACGGATATACGTCCTGCCCGATGTACTTCTTCGCCATCTTGTTGATGTGCTCGTCCGCGCCTTCGGTCGTGCGTTCGACCACGCGCCCGCGCACTTCGAGGTAGCGGTATGAATTGTCGGGATCAACTAACATCAACGACACGCGCCCGTCGCGTTGCAGGTTCTTGTCTTTCTGTCTGCCGACCGCGGTGTTGAAGACGACGTTCTCGCCGTCGTAATCAATCCACACGGGTGTGACTTGCGGCGCGCCGTCGGGCATCAGGGTCGCCAACCCGGCGAAGACTTTCTTAGCAAACAAATCTGCATAGTTTTCTGGAATCACACTCGACATACTTTTCACTCCTTTTATTTCCAATCAATTTCAAGCAACTTCACTGAACCTGCTTACAACACCAACTCCGCCATCACCCGCACGGCATTGATGTCCGAAGTTCCGCAGATCATCGTCGTGATGCCGCAATCCTTCCAGGCCGCCAACCGTTCGGCAATCCGTGCACGCGGCCCGCACAACGCGACCTCATCCACCAGCGCATCTGGCACGGCGACTATTGCCTCCATCTTTTTGCCGGTCAGGTAATAGCCTTGAATCTGTTCCGCTGCCGCTTCGTAGCCATACCGGCAGGCGATGTCGTAGTAGAAATTCTTGCCCTTCGCGCCCATCCCGCCAATGTATAGCGCCAGCGTCGGCTTGACCTGATTGCGGCAGGCGTTCACATCATCGCCGAGCACCACGTGCACGGTCGGTGCGATGTCGAAACCATTCGTCATCGTCTTCGCGCCGCCCGCTTTGGCGAAACCTTCATCCAGCCATTCGCGGTAACTGCCCACACGCTCCGGCGAGAAGAAAATCGGCAACCAGCCCTCGGCCAGTTCCGCCGCCAGCGCAACGTTTTTGGGCCCGACCGCCGCCAGATAAATCGGGATGCTCGGACGCAGCGGATGCTGAATCAGCTTGAGCGGTTTGCCCAAGCCGCTGCCGCCCTGACACGGGATGTCGTAATGCTCGCCGTGATGGACGAGCGGCGCTTCACGCTTCCAGATGGCGCGCATGATTTCGATGTACTCGCGCGCGCGCGTCACCGGCTTGCCGTAAGGAACGCCGTGCCACCCTTCGACGACCTGCGGCCCCGAAGCGCCGATGCCCACCAGCATGCGCCCGCCCGTCAACAGATCAATCGTCGCCGCCGTCATCGCCGTCAGCGCCGGCACGCGCGCCGTCATTTGCATAATCGCCGTGCCGACGTTGATCTGTTTG
>JANOWX010000854.1:0-5267 GCA_031418175.1 Acidobacteriota bacterium
CGCCATAGGCGCTGCCCACGCGCCTATGGCGCGCCCGGACAAGCTAAAGCTTGAACTCTAAACGCTTGCACCTGACGCACTCAGGTGTGGTTGAGTGTACCAATCTTGCCTGTTCCGATTTAGAAGCTGACGGGACTGAACCTTTCACGAAATGGTTTTCGCGCCTACGCGACCCGCGTGCCCAGGCCCGCAGCGCCCAGCGGCTTCTACGCTTGGCTGCGGGCAATCCGGGTGATTACAAGCCAGCCAATGAAGGCGTCAGTGAGTTGCGGGAAGATTATGGGCCGGGGTACCGGGTCTATTTTGCGCTGGCCGGCCCGCGTCTCGTACTGCTGCTCTGTGGCGGCACCAAGCAGACACAAGCGGCCGACATCAAGCTGGCGAAGCAATACTGGAAGGATTTTAAGCAACGGAGTAAACCATGCGTCGAGCCTCCAAACCCTGGAATGAATTTTTGTGCTAACAGTTGGCGGCTTCAGATGAGTTCGCGGCTGAGTATTTGAAGACGGCGCTGGCCGATGGCGACCCGATCTTTCTGCGCCAGACTTTCCGCCAGGTGCTCGAAGCGCGCGGCGGACAGTTGCCCGAACTCGACGAGGAAACCCTGGCGCGCCTGTTGGCGCTCGATCAATTGCTCAGTCCGTTGGGGCTGCAAGTCACGTTTGCGGCAAAACAGGCCGCCTAATCGGGCGTCATGGCTTCGGAATGCGCAACGTCTTGCTGATCATCAGACAGCCAGAGATAAAAAACAGCACGGCCACCCAATGCACCTCTACACCCAGCCCCTTCAGCAAAGACACGCGTTGCAGTTGATTGAAATGAAAGAGGAACAGCAACACGCCCAGCGGCAGCAAACTGGTGGGGATCGGCGTGCCCTCGAAGTATTCGACCTTGCCCGTATGCGCCCCCAATTGTTCCGCCGTCACGTTGTAACGCGCCAACCGGCTCAACCCGCACGCGGCGAAGAAGAGCAGGATCAACTGCTCCAAGCCGTTGTTCAGCCCGGCCGCAAAGGCGATGGCCGCCGGGGCGACGCCAAACGAGATCACATCGGCCAGCGAATCCAGTTCGCGCCCCAGCGATGACGCCGTATGCCGCCAACGCGCCACGCGCCCATCCAGCACATCGAACACCAGCGCCAGCGGGATCAACGCAAAGGCAAAATACAGATGCCGCGCGTCGTGCGTGGTCAGAAATTTCATCGCGCCGAAGATCGCGCTGACGCCACACGAGCCGTTCGCCAGCGTGAACAGATCAGCCAGGTGAAAGTTGCGCAGCATCGAGAAATGTTTGGTCATAACAGTCGGCAGTCGGCAGTCGGCAGTCGGCAGTCGGCAGTCGGCAGTCGGCAGTCGGCAGTCGGCAGTAGTCGACAGTAAGCAGCCGCAGTAGTTGGTAGCAAGCGATCATCAACGGTGCTGACTGCCGACTGCCTGCTGCCTGCTGCCTGCTGCCTACCGGCCTTTCCAACAGGCAGGCCGTTTGGCGAGGAAGGCGCTCATGCCCTCCTGCGCGTCGCCGGCCAGCGCGTTCAGGCTCATCACTTCTTTGGTGTAATCGTAAGCCTTGGCTTGATCCAATTCGATCTGCGCATAAAAAGCCTGTTTGCCAATCCCGACGGTCAGCGAACTGGCTTCGGCAATCTGGGCGGCGAGCGTTTCGGTGGTGGCGCGCAACTGATCGGGCGCGACGACGCGGTTGACCAGGCCCCATTCGGCGGCGGTGCGCGCGTCAATCGGCACACCGGTCAGCAGCATTTCCAATGCGCGCTTGCGGCCGATGGCGCGCGTCAGGGCGACCATCGGCGTGCTGCAAAACAAACCGATGCGCACGCCGGGCGTGGCAAACGTAGCCATCTCGCTGGCGACAACCAAATCGCAAGCGGCGACCAATTGGCAACCGGCCGCCGTGGCGATGCCTTGGACTTCGGCGATCACGGGTTGCGGGATGTGTTGCACGGTGGCCATCAATT
The DNA here is from genome assembly GCA_031418175.1 of Acidobacteriota bacterium. Taxonomy (GTDB): domain Bacteria; phylum Acidobacteriota; class Blastocatellia; order RBC074; family RBC074; genus JACPYM01. Next base: position 1,973 of record JANOWX010000854.1, read on the forward strand.
CGACACAGACATCAAACAGTTCGCGGTACTCGGCCACGCTGCGGTCAATCATTTCGCGCAAGTCGTGCCCGGCGGAAAAGGCCGGGCCGTTGGCCGCCAAAATCACGGCGCGCGTTGCGGTGGATTTGCCGAGCGCGCGCAGACAGGCGGTCAACTCTTGCATCAGGGCCAGCGAGAGCGCGTTGCGGCGGGCGGGCTGATTGAGCGTGATGCGCGTGAGGGCGGCAGTGGTTTCGACGAGCAGGTATTCGTAATTCATGTTGGCGTTTACTGCGCCGCAAAAAGGCACAAAAGCCGCAAAAGAGCGAAAACTATGCAAGCTTTTTTTGCGGCCTTTGTGCCTTTTTGCGGCGGCGTTCTAAGCTTCTGGTGCGACGCTGTGGCGCAGTTCGGCGCGGATGCGTTCGATCTCGTCCAGCTTGGTTTGAATGCGTTCAAAGAGCGCGGCCTGCGCCTTGCTGCCCTCTTCGACCAGGAAGGCGGCGGCTTCATTGCGGCTCTTGAAAACGCCCGCCGCGACCAGGCGATCGAGTTTGTCCGAAGAGTCATCGCTCAAACGCACGAGCACGGTGGTGTCTTTGACGTTCAGCGCGCGTTCGACGGCTTTGTTGACCGTTTCGGGCACGCGGTTGAAAAGGTCGCGCAAGGTCGAAGTGATTTCTTCGAGCGTGTCTTTGCCGGGCGTTGGCGGTTGCGTGACTAACGGTGCGTTGGCCGGCGTTGGATTGGCCAGCGGTGGATTGGCCAGCGGTGGATTGGAAGGATTGTTCGGATTGTCGCTCATAAATTCTCCTTTTTGATTACGTGGGGTTGTGTTTGCGTCAACTGCATCAGGCCGTCATACGCCGCCTCGCGCCGAAAGTTCCTGGGCGCGTGTGCTAATCCGCCGACAGCCTCGGTTCGATGCGTTGAAATTCCAACCCGTAAGCCACCAACGCATACGGCAGGCGTTCAAGCGATTCGTTGTAAGCCTTGACCGCTTCGACGTAATCGCGGCGCAGCGCGGCAGAGGCGTTGACGGCGGCTTTGAATTCCTCGATCAAGCGCAAATAGGCATCGTTGGCTTTGAGCGCCTCGAACGTATCGCCCAGCCCAGTGATGCTATCGGTACTGCCCGCCAGGTCACGGCTCACATTGGCGAGCGCGTCCTGGTCGTTATTCTTGAGCACTTCGGCCAGCGTGGCGCGCACTGGCAGCAAGGCGCCCAGCGGCCCGGGATCGGTGCGGATGACGGCTTTGGCCGTTTCCATGGCCTTGATCCCGGCTTCGAGTTGTTTGCCAATCGAAGCGGAGAAATTGGCCCATTTGGCAGTGATGTTCTGTTTCTTGCGATTCAGGTCGTTGGCCGTGTAGGGGAAGATTTTGTCCACCGCGTAAAAGCGGCGCGCCTCTTCGAATTGTTCCCACGTCCACTTGTTGTCTTTGTCGCCGGCGGCGGGCGGGGCGAGCATGATGCGCATGGTTTTTTGCGTATACGCGGCATTCGACGCGGCGCGCTCTTGCACGGTCACGGTCGCTTTGCCATCGGCGCCCATGACGATTTCTTTGACTTCGATCACGCCATCAAGCGCGGCCACGACGCCGCTGACCGCCGTGTTGTTTTGCGCATTGATGCGGCGCGCGATGCTGAAATAGACCTCGTCTTTGGAAGGCGGCTTGGCTTTGACAGTGGGCGCGGCGGGCGCGGGTGTTTGTGCCACGGGTGGCGTGGCCGGTTTAGGTTGCGGCTTGGCTTGCGCAAAAGCCTCAACCGAAAAGACCAAGAGCAGACACAAGGCAAGAAGATGACGTTGGTTCATTGCGGTTCCTCGAAATGGTAGGACAGACTTTAGTCTGTCCGGCGAGTATGGGAGTAGGACAGACTAAAGTCTGTCCTACCAAAACGCGCTAAGTTTGCGCCAAGCCCGCCCTGACTTTCAATGGCTGCCGGCCTGCTTTTAGAAATCGCTCAGCCGCAACGGCGTATCGGCGTTGCGCCAGGCTTTCAGAAAAGCACGCCGCGCCGTCAGCGCTTTTTGATTTTGGCCCTGTGCTTTCAGGCTTTCGGCCAAGCCGAACAGCGCACGCCCGTTGCCCGGATTATCGGCCAGGTCGGCGCGAAAAATCTTTTCGGCTGCGTTGGATTGTCCCGCGCGCAAGAGCGCCGCGCCCAACGATTCGCGCACGGGGTAATACCAGCCCGGCGGTTCGTCGTAATTGAGCGCGTCTTGCGCGGCGACGGCGCTGCGCCAGTTTTCGATGGCGCGCTCGGGTTGGTTTTGCGCGGCGGCAAGTTTGGCGTCCAGGATCGCGCTGGCGATTTTCATGACGCTGCTGGCCGTGTTCAGGCCGAAGGGCGTTTCGCCCGGCAGCCCGTTCACTTCTTTTTGAAAGGCCGCGCGCACTGCTTCGGCCTCCGCGACTTTGCCCAGCGAAGCGTTGGCCACCCCGCGCGCGTAGAGCCAAACGGTGTGTGTGATCGCTTGCGCGCGCGGCGGTTCGCTCAGTTTCAGCACTTCGTTCCATTTGCCGAAGCGCAACAGCACGAATGCTTCGGACGGCAAAAAACCTTCCAGCATCGGCATCATCTTGATGTGCCCAGCCACGTTGGCGGCCAGCCGCGCCGCCGAACGCCGCGCCTTGGCGAAATGGCCCGCGCGGTTGTACGACTCGACCAGGAAATGCAGGTTGTGGCTGTAATACATCGCCGGATACATGCCGCTTGCGCCCGACGTTTTGATGTAGGCGCGATCAACCGCCGCCGCCATTTCATTGCTGGCCGCCGAAGCGTCATAGGCGCCGGTGCGGATGTAGATGTGCGCGGGCATGTGCACCAGGTGTCCGGCGTTGGGCGCCAGCTTGCCCAACCGGCGCGCGCTCGCCAATGCGCGGCCCGGTTGTTTGGAGGCTTCGACCGCGTGGATGTATAGGTGATTCGCGCCGACGTGTTGCGGGTTGCGCTTGAGCACGGCTTCCAGCACGCGCACGATCTCTTCGGTCTGGCCCAGCGGCTGGCCGTCGCGCGCCCACAATTGCCAGGGCTGCACATTCATCAAACTGTCGGCGTAAAGCACCGCCGCATCCAGGTCGTCAGGAAAACGCTCGTACACCGCGCGCATCATCACGCTATAAGCCGTGCCCAACTTCTTGCCGTCCGGGTTGGCGTCGAGCGTAAAGCGCACGGCCAGCGCGTTGATATAAGCGCGTTCAGCCTCGCTCGCCCGGGCCGCCAGTGACTGCGCTTTCTGCACGGCGTCGTAGGCGGCTTTCATACGGCCCGCGTCAATCGTGGATTCGTTGTAATTCGGCCCGACGG